>JAYUCR010000057.1:0-6046 GCA_043740165.1 Acidobacteriota bacterium
CCTGGATGCCGGACTGCGGCGAGGAGGGACCGAAGGGACTCGCCATCGAGCCGAAGGGGGAGTGGCTGATGGTCGCCTGCACCGATCATGTCGAGGTGCTGGCCGCCGCTACCGACGGGCACATCGTGTCAAAGCTGGATACCGGCCTGGGTGTCGACAACTTCGACTACCTGGCGGGGCAGCGCTCGATCCATCTGGCCGCCGCCGGCGCCGCAACGCTCACCGTGGCACGGCTGGACAAGAAGGGCGCTCTCCAGCGAATCGCCACGACGGCCACCGCCCAGGGAGCGCGCAACGCCGTGGCCACCGAGGATGGGACCGCGTACATCGCCGACGGGCCCGAAGGGAGGATCCTGATCGTCCCTCCGGCCCGTGGCGAGTGATCGGGGAGGGGAACCGCACATGCCGATACCTACGGAACCGATAGGCAGCATTCCACGGCGGCAGTCGCTCATCGATGGGATGCGCGCGTTCGCGGACGGGCGCATGGGTCAGGATGGACTGGACAAGCTCTGCGATGCCGCCGTGCGCGAAACGATCGAGCTCTTCGAAGCGACGGGGTCGCCGGTCATCACCGACGGCGAGCAGACCAAGCCGAGCTTCGCGACCTATCCGATCGCCGGGCTCAAGGACTTGGCCCCCGATGGCGTGACGATCCCGTTCGCCGACGGCCATGTCCGCCAGTTGCCCCGGCTGACCGCCGGCCCGTTCCGCTACCAGCGCCATGCCGATGGGTACCTCCGCGCCGCGAAGAGGTACGCTCACGTTCCCTTCAAGCAGGCGGTCATCTCGGCCTCGGCCCTGAGCCTGCTGTATCCGCAGAGCGGCATCCCGGGCTACTCGAGGGAGGCCTTCCTGGAGGACCTGCTCCGCGAGCATGAGGCCGACATCCGCGGCTGCCTGCAGGCCGGAGCGCACAAGGTTCAGATCGATTTCACCGAGGGGCGGCTCGCGGTCAAGCTCGATCCGACCAAGGGGCTCCTGAAGAGCTTCGTCGCGCTCAACAACCGGGTGCTGAGCCGATTCTCGAAAGCGGAACGGGACAGGATCGGGGTCCACACCTGTCCCGGCGGCGACCAGGATTCGACGCACAGCGCGGACGTCGACTACGCGGAGCTCCTGCCGAGCCTGTTCGAGCTCGAGGCCGGCAACTTCTACATCCAGCTGGCGAGCGAGAAGGATCGGAAGCGGGTCCTGAAGCTCGTCCGGGATGCGGCCAGGCCCGGCCAGAGGATCTTCGTCGGCGTGACGGACCCGATCCACCCGAGGGTGGAGACAGCCGAGGAGGTCAGGGACCGGGTGGTCGAGGCCGCCGCGTTCATCCCGCCGGATCGCCTGGGAACCACCGACGACTGCGGGTTCTCTCCGTTCGGCGATGACACGTCGACCTCCCGGACCACCGCGTTCGCGAAGATCCGCGCCCGCGTCGAGGGCACGGCGCTGGCGGCCAAGGTTTTGAAGGCCTGACCTCGCCCGATTTCCCCGCCGGAATCTGCCTGGCTTTCTAGCTCCCGAACTGCAGCCGGATGCGGAACTCGCGCTGCACGAGGTAGAGGTTCAGCACCGCCTGGATCGCCACGGTGGCGACCGACAGGTACCAGACCTCCTGGATCCGGAAGCCGGGCCGCAGCGACAGCAGGAATGCCGGCAGGGCGAAGAGCAGCAGGCGCAGCGACGAGCAGAGGAGCGGCGGCACGGTGTGACCCATCCCCTGGAACATGCTGGAGCTGGTGAAGATCAGACCGACCGCCAGGAAGTTGAACGAGATGATCCTCAGGTATTCCGCCCCGAAGGCGATCACCTCCGGCTCGCTGGAGAAGATCCGGATCATCGCCTCGGGGGCGATGTGGCTCAGCGCCGTGAACAGGAGCATCAGCGCCGACACGAGCAGCGCGCCCGACCGGAAGGTCTGTCGCACCCGATCGGCGTGGCGCGCGCCGAAATTCTGCCCGGCCAGCGGGGCGGTGGCGAAGCTGATCGCCATCACCGGCAGGAACATCGACTGCATCACCCGGGCGCCGATGCCGAACCCGGCCTGCGCGGCGGCGCCGAAGTGCCGGATGATCCAGTAGACCAGCACCAGGTAGACCGACATCAAAGCGAACTCGCCCCCCGCGGGCAGTCCGACGCGGGTCATCCCCCACCAGATCCCGTCCCGCGGGCGCCACTGCGACGGCCGGACCTTCAGGTAGTTCCCGGCGCGCAGGAAGTAGAGCCAGAACAGGACGACGCCGAGCACCATGGCGAGAAAGGTCGCCAGCGAGGCCCCGCCCACCCCCAGCGGGTGTCCCGTCCCCCATCCCAGGATCAGGATCGGGGCGAGCACGATGTTCGCGACGACGGTCAGAATCGAGATGACGACGGTCGGCTTGACGACCCCGCTGCCGCGCAGGGCGGAGGCCATCGACACCACCAGGAACTGCAGCAGCAGGGCGGGGACGAACCAGTTCAGGTACTGCACCGCGAGATCCGCGGTGACGGCGTCGGCGCCGAGCCAGCGGCAGTACTCCTGGCGCAGGGAGAAGGCCACGACCGCGAAGCCGATGCCGGCCACCTGCGACAGGGAGAAGGCCTGGTTGAACACCAGGCCGGCGCGCGCATGATCCTTCTGCCCGACGGCGTGCGAGATGAGCGTGGTCGTGCCGACCCCGAGGGCCTGGGTGATGGCGAGCACGACGAGCATCAGATTGCCCGCCAGGCTGACCGCCGCGATCGCCTCCTTCCCGAGCCGGCCCACGAAGTACAGGTCGGCCAGGAAGTAGAGGGTCTGGAAGACCATGCTGAGGGCCACGAACGAGGCGATCGTGATCAGGTGCCGGGTGACCGAGCCTTCGGTCAGGTCTTTCATGACACCGGCCCCATCCAGCGCAGGAGCGGCACCGTCATGAGTGTCGTCACGAGAGCCATCAGGACCATCATGGTGAAGACCGGCTGCGAGATGACCCCGACCTCCAGCCCGACCTTCAGCGCCACCAGCTCCATCAGCCCGCGCGTGTTCATCAGAGCCCCCAGGGCCGCGGCGTCGCGCCAGCTGAAGCCCGTGGCCCTGGCCGCCAGCATCGCGCCCCCCACCTTGCCGGCGATCGCCGTTGCGATGAGGAGCAGCAGAACGAGCCACAGCTTCGACCCCGAGATGAGAGCGATGCTGGTGCGCAGACCGGCGGAGGCGAAGAACAGCGGCAGCAGCAGGACGACCGAGGTGTCCTCCAGGCGATCCGAGAGCGCCTGGGTGAACTGTTTCTCCTTCGGCATGACGGCCCCTGCGAGAAACGCCCCGAAGATGGCGTGGATCCCGAGCTGCTCGGTGGCCCACGCCGACAGCAGCATCACCAGAAGGGCCAGCGCCAGCGTCGTGCGCACCATCGGGGCGTCGATGCGGCCGGGAGGGACGAGCCGTCGCAGAAGGCGTCGCGCCCCCGCCAGCATCAGAGCCAGGTAAGCCGCGGCGCCCAGGAGGGTGGCCCAGATCGGGGTGGTGGTCTCGGAGGAGCGGACCAGCATGACGACGGCGGCGAGCAGGCACCAGGCGGTGACGTCATCCACCGCGGCGCAGGCCAGGGCGATCGCTCCCAGCCGGGTGCGCACCAGTCCCTCCTCGGTCAGCATGCGCGCCAGAACGGGGAAGGCGGTGATGCTCATCGCCGTCCCCATGAACAGCGTGAAGTGGAGGCGGCGCACCTCGGGAAGGGACAGCGCGGGGTAAAGAAGAAAGGCCAGCAGGGCGCCCAGCGCGAACGGCACGACGATGCCGGAATGGCTGATGAGAACGACCGACCGGGCGGCGCGGCCGCGCAGGTGGCCGAGATCGACCTGCGTTCCCACCAGGAACATGAACAGGATCAATCCGAGGCCGCTCAAGGCGTCGAACCGATCCAGGCTGTCGGGCGGGAAGAGGGCCGCCTGGAGGCGCGGCGCCAACCAACCCAGAAGGGACGGACCGAGCAGGATCCCCCCGGCCATCTCGCCCATCACGCGGGGCTGCCGCAGGCGCCTGAACAGCGACCCCGTCGCGTGCGCTACGGCCAGCACGACGGCGACCTGGAGCAGGAGGGTTGCGAAGGGGCTGGTCATCAGCTCCGGCGGTTCAGATCCGGAAGGAGATCCCGAGCGCGATCACCGGCCAGATCTTGTAGCTGTCGATGTCGTCCTCGAACTGCTTCTCCTCCTCCTGAAGATCGGCCGCGGAGACCAGCCCCGTGCTGGAGCTCAGGGTGACGTCGCCGGCGCCCTGGCCGAGAATCCCGATGTCGAACACGAAACGGACCCGGCCGGGAGCTTTGGCGGCGTTGCCGAAGCCGAGGCCGAAATACGACACCGTGCTCTTGAACTGCACGTCCCCCGCGAGCGTCCCGACCTGCGCGGGCGTGTAGGTCGTGTCGCCGATGTCGATGTCGGCCGTCGGCGTTCCCGAAACATCCAGAGCGTTCCGGTTCTTGAGCAGCCCCGCCGTCAGGCGGAAGCTCCCCTTCATCGGGAAGAAGTCCAGCAGCACGCCATACGCGCCGAGCTTCAAGGTTCCGTCGTAATCGATGTCCCCTTCGCTCACGCTCTCGTCGTAGTCGTACTTGTTCAACGTGCCCCGGACGGAGAACCAGTCGCTCACCCTTCCGGTGAGATCGACACCGAGCCCGAGGGTGCCGGCCTTCACGCCGATCCCGATCCGATCCCCGGCCTGCGCCGGGATGGCGCCGATCGCAAGGACGAGCCCGAACAGCAGTGCCAGTCGCCGCATGAGCGATGCCCCCCAAAAGTGCGCGATGGTACCGTGGATGATTTCCCCGAAGCAACGGCGACAATGTGACTGGAGTCACGGAAGCGGCTGGCAGCCGGTGGCTAGATTAGTGGCACCAAGGTCCCACCCCCTCATCAGCCAACGCTGAGGGACGGTTCGTCCTCCGGTCCGGTGGGAGGAGGGAGTCGAGGAGGCTTCCCACCCAGGACCGGAGGGCGAGCCACACCGGGGTCACATCGCGCTGTGCGGGATGTGCGGGAGGGCGGAAGGTGTCAGGCCGGGTCGGCCCTGTGGATACGGCCCAGGGCCGGGCGATCCAGGATTTCGATCCGCTTCCTTCCCAGCCGCAGCATCCCCGAATCCTGGAATGACTCGAGCGTCCGGCTGACCACCTCGCGGGTCGTCCCCAGCTCGTCGGCGAGCATCTGGTGCGTGAGCGTGAGCGGCTCCCGGTGGAGCAGCAGGCGCGAGGCGAGGCGCTGATCCACGCGGCGGAAGGCGACGTCGTCGATCAGGGCCATCAGGTGAGCCATCCGCTGCGAGAGGAACTGGAAGACGAACGCGCGGAAGGGCGGAGACTGCAGGATCAGCTCCAGGAAAAGGCTGCGCGGGACCCCGTAGAACTCCAGGTCGGTCTCCGCCACGGCGCGGGCCGGGTAGGAGGTCCCCCCGAGCAGAGCGACGACGGTGATGACGCAGCTCTCTCCCGGGTTCAGCCGATACAGCAGGATCTCGTGTCCCTCGGGGCTGCATTTCGTCGCCCGGATCACGCCGCTCACGAGGAGAGGGAAATGCGTGCAGGGGTTCCCTTCGTCGAAGAGCTGCCGGCCCGCGGGAGCCTGGGCGAGCCGGGCCTCCTTTTCGATCTGCCGGAACAGATCGGCCGGCGAGTCCGCCAGCACCGGGTAGCATTTCAGGAGCCTGTCCCGTTCGGCGCGCGTCATCGGGCACCCTCCAGGTTGTTGAACGACTTCAGCGCATCGGGCTCGTCGTCGAAAATCCGGAAGACCTGGGTCAGGTGGAGCATGTCGAGCAGATGCCGGACCTTGCCGGTGGGGCGCAGCAGGACGATGTCGCCCCCCTTCTCCACCGTCCGCTTGCGGCAGGCGATCAGCTCTCCGAGGCCGGCGCTGTCCAGGAAGGTGACCTGCCCGAGATCGAGCACGATCCGCCGGCAGCCCTGATCGAGAAGGCCCCGGAGGGTTTCGCCCAGATCCGAGAGACGCCGGCCGCGCAGGTCGAGAGGGTGGGAGAGCCCATCGCCGTCGATGGTGAACTCCCCTTTGAGCTCGATGATGCGGACATCCCCGTCGG
>JAYUCR010000058.1:0-2469 GCA_043740165.1 Acidobacteriota bacterium
GCGCGCTTCTCGATGAGCTCGGGCACCACGTTGATCGCAGAGGGGGTGGAGGTGGTGGAGGAACTGCGCTGTCTGCAGCGGATCGGCGTGCGTTACGCGCAGGGATACCTGTTCGCGCGCCCGGGCCCGCCGTTCCCGGAAGCCGACGTCAGCCTCATCGAGCCGGTGGAAGCGGCCCCCGCCGTCTCCGAGCCCGCCCGGCGCGTCGGTTGAGCCCTACCCCAAAAAGACGGAGAGCCGCTTCATGACAACCGAAGCGGCTCTGTGTCTTGGCGTGATGGTCGAACGTTGGTCTTTGGTGCGTATCTCAGCCCTCGCGGGCTGGTAAGTGAAGGGCCTGTCCGACCGCCTACTTCACCTCGATCTGGGTGCTGCTGAAGGCGCCCATGATCAGCGAGGTCTTGGCGGTTTCCACTTCGATCCAGCGGTGATAGACCTTCCGCCGGCCTGGATCAATCTGATAAAGGGTGTTCGCAAAATTGAAGTCGATCATGCCGTTCGGGTTCTTCTTGCCGGACTTGCGAGCGGTGCGCGACTTGGTTTTGGGCTTCATCCATCCCTCCCCAGATGGGGCACCTCAGTGCAATCGCTCTGCCAAAGATGATGTGCAGGCTTCATGGGCTGGATAGCGCCGGCCTGGCGAAGCGTAAATGATTGCTTCCAAAACGCTTCGGGTCGGGCTGCGGATGCCGGGATGAGCTACCGCTGCTACACCGGGGAAACGCTCTACGGAATAATGGGGTCGTAATGACATGCTTTAACCATTGACTGAAGTGCGTCAATATGACATTCTTCGAACGCGTGCCGGAGAAGACCCGATGTCGCTGGAAGGCAAGCAGATACTGCTCGTCGACAACCCCGAGGAGATAGGTCCGACACTGGGGTTGTTGCGCGATCTGGGTGTTCGGGTGAGCGCCGCTTCGAATCCCGCCGCCGCGATGGCTCTGGTCCGTCGGGAGGAATTCGACATGGCCCTCATCGGCGTCGGTCTCGAGGATCGCGGTTCGGATGCCATACTCGCCCGGCTCGCGGACGGCGCCAGGATGCCGTCGGTGCTGATGCTGGCCCGTCCCGAGGAAGCGCAGAGCGCTCTCCGGGCCCTGTCGCGGGGCGCCAGCGATTACTTGTTGAAGCCTCTCGATCGCGCCGAGGTGCGGGCGCGGGTCGAGCGCCTCCTGCGCTGGCGCGATCACGACGACTGGGCCAGCCATCAACAGGCGGAAATGTCGCGCCGCTACCTCGTAGAGAATCTGGTCAGCCGATCAAGCGGGATGCAACGGGTGCGCGAGCAGATCCTTCAAGTTGCGGCCGCCCGCAGCACGGTGCTGATCCAGGGGGAGAGCGGTGTCGGCAAGGAGCTGGTGGCGAAGGCGATCCACTACAACTCGCCGCGCCGCACCGCCCCGTTCATCGCCATCAACTGCTCCGCCATCCCCGTCGGTCTCATCGAGAGCGAGCTGTTCGGTCACGAGAAGGGAGCGTTCACCGGGGCCGTGGCGCGACAACGCGGCAAGTTCGAGCTGGCGCATGGCGGGACCATGTTCCTCGACGAGATCGGGGAGATGGACCTGCAGACGCAATCGAAACTCCTCCGGGTTCTGGAAGAGCGCGAGTTCATGCGCGTCGGCGGGAGCCGGTCGGTGCGCGTCGACGTGCGCGTGCTGGCCGCGACCAACCAGGACTTGAAGGATCTCATCGCGCGCGGCCGCTTCCGCGAGGACCTCTACTTCCGGCTGAACGTCATCACCATTCGCGTGCCTCCCCTGAGGCGGCGCACGGCGGACATCCCTGAGCTGGCGCGTGCGCTGCTCGAGCGGATCTGCCATGAGAACGGCCTCCCCTCGCGCCGCCTGTCCGAGGGCGCCCTGCGCGCCTTCGAGCGCTACTCCTGGCCCGGCAACGTGCGGGAGCTGAAAAACGTCCTGGAGAGCACCGCGATCACCCGGCCCGGATCGCGCGTGGAGGCGGCCGATCTGCCCGATACGCTGCGCGGGGGCGCTGCGACCGAGGAGGGAGAAGGATCGGCCGCCGCGCCGATCACCAGCTTGAGGGAGATGGAACGCGACCTGATACGCAGGGCTCTGATGCGCCATGCCGGCAACCGCACGCGGGCGGCGCGAGCGCTGAGCATCGGAGTGCGCACGCTGCAGCGCAAGATGAAGGCGTTCGACATCGTCCTGGAAGGGCCGCGGGGTCGCCCGCCGCGGAGCCCTCAGAGATCGACGGACACCCCCAGCCCCGGTTCGTCGAGCGCTTCGATGAAGCCGTCGCGAATCCGGACGCCGCCCAGCGCCACGTCGTCCTGAAGATCGAGGTGCCCGTCCAGGTCGGCGCGAACGCTGCCGGGCGCTGCGAGGGCTCCGTGGAGCGCCGCCGCGATCGACAGGCGCGATTCATCGTTGCAGCCGAACATCACGCCGAGGCCGGCCTTTTCCGCACGGGCCGCGATCCCGAGCGATGCCAGGACAC
>JAYUCR010000059.1:0-15035 GCA_043740165.1 Acidobacteriota bacterium
GGGGCATTGAGTGCGGTGCCGCGGAAGCGGCGCATGATGCCGGTCAGGGAGTAGGCCTCGCGCAGGAAGTAGTAATAGCCTTCCTGCAGCTCGTCGACCGTCATCCCCTTCGGGCGTACCAGGACGTGGGCGCCGTCGAACAGCGCCCAGTTGTAGTCCATCGCCACGTCCGAGTCGGCCGGGCAGAAGGTCCAGGGGAGGAACTGGCTGCCGGCCACGGCGTCCTTGAACGTCCCGGTTCCGGGATACGGCTGGATGATGTTGGCGACGACGAAGTCGATGCCGGTGGCGTAGATGAACTCGAGGGTCTGGTCGAAGCTCGAGGCATCGTCGCCGTCCAGGCCGAACACGAAAGCGCCCATGATCTTTATCCCGGCGTCGTGCACGCGCTGCACGCTCTCCTTCATCCCCTTCGTGTCGTTGGACCACTTGTCCAGGCCGTCGATGGCGGTCTGGCTGACCGACTCGATCCCCAGGAACAGATCGCGGCAGCCGCTTTCGTAGGCCTGCTTGAGCAGCTCCGGCGATTCGGCGAGATCGATGGTCAGCTCGGCGGCCCAGGTCCGTCCGAGCGGCCGCACCGCGTCGAACACCGCCTTGATCGATCCCGGGGCGTTGTACAGGTTGTCATCCCAGAAGAAGAACTGATCGCTGAAACCGGGCCCCATCTTCCGGATCAGGCGATCGCCGTAGCGGGGGCCGACCACCGGCAGCTTGACCATCGCCTTCAGGATGCTGTTGTAGAAGCCGGGCTCGATCTGGTCGATGGTCTCGCGGGTCACGGCCGGACCCTGGGCGCGGATCTCGTCGGCGACGTCGGCGGCGTCCCGGTTGCGCACCGTCGGGCCGTTGGTCAGGAACACGGCGCAGAAATGACAGTCGAGCTTGCAGCCGCGGGCCGAATGAGTCGAGGCGACGATCTGCTGCGGCCGGTGCTTCATTCCGTCCCAGATCCCCATGTCGAGCGCCAGCGTGCCCCGGTCTCGAATGCGATCGAACGTGGCCTTGTAGATCGGCTTGACCGGCCGATCGGCCTTGATGTCGTTCAGCAGATCCGTCGCGGCCCACTCCCCTTCGCCCGTGACCGCGGCATCGAGATGCCCGAACCGCGTTCCCTCGTCCGGCACCGCCGAGGCATGCGGGCCGCCGAGCACCACGGTGAGCTTCTTGCCGGCGGCGGCGTAGGCCGCACGCGCTTCCCGCGCCCGCCGGTAGGCCTCGCGCACCGAGTTGGTATACGCGGTGATGAAAAGCACGTCGTGATCGCCCTGGCGGAGATCGACCTTGTCGCGCAGGATCTCCTCGAAGGACGCGGCCCCTTCGATCTTGTCGTGCTGCACCACGACGCGCGTGCCGGCGTCGAGAACTCCGTTCTTGCGGAAGTACCCGACGAGGTAGGGGAAGCCGATCCCGGGGCTGCGGACGAACGGGCCGATCGATCGTTCCAGGCGGCCGAGGAGGCCCTTCTTGCGCACCGGCTCGTCGACGACGTAGGAATCGCGCGGGGTGAGGCAGATCAGATTGCCTATCGTGGCCATGCGTCGAACCCTCCCGGACCCCTGCGCCGCCGGAGCGGGTTCTGTACTCTATCCCGCGCGGCAGGGCGACGCAAACGTTTTTTCCGGGGTGGCGTGCGGAGGGAGGCTCTGCCGGTCTAGAACTGCCGCTTCATGTGCGAACCCGGCCGCGCGGCGCGGGTCTGACGATAGCTCACGGCCCGCGCGTCGAAGGATCGGCGCATCGAATCCTTGCCCAGCAGCCGCAGGACGAGCCCGACGGGGGCGAACAGCCCGTAGAAGACGATCGAAAGAATGATCCGCGTGTTGATCCATCCGAGGATCCGGCCCAGGGCCGACCAGAGCCGGTACGGCTCATTCAGGATCGGCGGGTAGACGAGAGCCGGGCCGACCAGGAGCACTGCCAGGATGAGCGCCCAGGCGCGGGGCGCCTCCCCGCGCCAGGCCATCGGCCAGGCACCCAGCAGGGCGAAGACGCCGCCGACGATGAGACCGAACGATCGCAACTGGCGCGCATCCGCCCGCGTCTCAGTCAAGGGAGAACTCGCTCTTCCAGTCCTGCCCTTCCACCCACGGCTTCTGCCGTGATTTCTCCAGGACGCAATTCTCCAGCACCAGGAGATCCATCTCGGTCCGCATGAAACAGCGGTAGGCGTCCTCCGGAGTGCAGACGATCGGCTCGCCCCGCACGTTGAACGAGGTGTTCACGATGACACCGTAGCCTGTCGCCTTCTCGAAGGTACGGAGCAGGCGGTGGTAGCGCGGGTTGGTCTCGGCGTGGACCGTCTGGATGCGCGCCGAGTAGTCGACGTGGGTCACCGCCGGAATGTCGGAACGCGGGATGTTCAAGAGGTCAATGCCGAACAGCCGTTCGTGTCCGTCGGCCATCGGAATGCGGCGCCTCTCGACGACCGGCGCCACGAGCAGCATGTACGGGCTGTCGACGTCCATCTCGAAATAATCCGCCACCCGCTCGCGCAGGACCGAGGGAGCGAACGGCCGGAACGATTCCCGGTGCTTGATTTTCAGGTTCATCACCGACTGCATCCGGGCGCTGCGCGCATCGCCGATGATGCTGCGCCCGCCCAGGGCGCGGGGACCGAACTCCATCCTCCCCTGGAACCAGCCGACCACCTTTTCCGCGGCCAGCTCGCCGGCCACGCGGTCGAACAGGGCGTCATCCTCCAGCCGGGTGTAGGCCGCATCGCGCTCCCTCAGAAACCGCTCGATCTCGTCATTGCCGAACGCGGGCCCCAGGTAAGCGCCGCGCATGGCGTCGCTCCCGCCGTTCAGGCCGCGCGGTTTTCCCTCCAGCTGGTGCCACGCCGAGTAGGCCGCGCCGATGGCGCCCCCGGCGTCGCCCGCAGCCGGCTGGATCCAAATCTCCTTGAACGGCCCTTCGCGCAGGATCCTGCCGTTGCCGACGCAGTTCAGCGCCACCCCGCCCGCCAGACAGAGGTTCGGGCCGCCGACCTCCCGGTGCAGCGTCCGGGCCAGCCGCAGCATCACCTCCTCGGTGACGTCCTGAACCGAGCGGGCCAGGTCCATCTCGCGCTGGGTCAAGGTCGATTCGGATTCCCGGGGGGGACCGCCGAAGAGGTCGTCGAACTTCCGGCTGGTCATCCTCAGGCCGGTGCAGTACTGGAAATAATCCATGTTCAGGCGGAAGGTGCCGTCCGGCTTGAGATCGATGAGGTGCTCGTAGATCGCCTGGACGTACTTCGGCTGTCCGTAAGGCGCCAGCCCCATCACCTTGTACTCGCCCGAGTTCACCTTGAACCCGGTGTAGTAGGTGAACGCCGAGTACAGCAGCCCGATCGAATGCGGGAAGTGGATCTCCCACAACGGCGTCAGCGTGTTCTCCTCCCCCGACCATGCGGAGGTGGTGGCCCATTCCCCCACCCCGTCCATGCAGAGCACCGCGGCGCTCCGGAACGGCGAGGCGTAAAAGGCCGACGCGGCGTGCGATTCGTGATGCTCTCCGAAAAGCACCGGCGGCAGATCCTTTCGGGTGAGCCCCTCCTCGCAGGCCACGAGCTCCTTCTGCAGCAGGTCCTTGAGGAACAGCTTCTCCTTGAGCCAGACCGGCATCGCCGCCACGAAGGAGCGGATGCCGCGCGGCGAGAAGCCGAGGTAGGTTTCCAGCAACCGCTCGAACTTGACGAGGGGCTTGTCGTAGAAGGCGACGTAGCGCAGATCCTTGAGGGACAGCTCGCCTTCTTCGAGGCAATAACGCACCGCCCGCCGCGGGAAGCCGGCATCGTGCTTCCTCCGGGTGAATCGCTCCTCCTGCGCGGCGGCGACGATCCTCCCGTCGCTCAGAAGGCAGGCGGCGCTGTCATGGTAATACGCCGAAATGCCGAGGATATGCTCGCTCATCGCGCGCCCTTCACGATCCCTTCCGCACGTGGAGAAACTGGCGGGCCGGGACGTCGGTACGGACCGAACGGGTGCCATCGGGCCACCGCACCTCCACCCGATCCACGATCGGAGCACTCCCGAGGCCGAAGTGGGGGCGCGGATCGCCGCTGCTCAGGTACGAATCGCCGGAGGCGATGTCCCTCTGCTGGGTGCGCCCCCCGGCGGTCACCAGGACCTTCGTGCCGATCGGGTTCCTACCACCATTGGGGAGATCGCAAATCACCGTCAGCCAGGATCCGGAGCGGCTGTCGTTGCGCAGGAGCGTCGGCGGGGCATCGAGATTGGTGATCAGGATGTCCACGTCGCCGTCGTTGTCGTAGTCCCCCACCGCCAGGCCGCGGCTCGATGCGATCACCTGGAATCCGGGCCCCGCCTCCCCGGTGACGTCGACGAACAGCGGTGTCCCCGTGCCGCGATTCTCCAGGAGGAGGTTTCTCTGCCGGAAGTGCCCGAGGACCTCGGGGTGGGCGTCGATCTGCGGATAAATGTGCCCGTTCGCCACCACGAGGTCGAGGTCGCCGTCGTTGTCGAAATCGGCGAACGCCGTCCCCCACGACATCGGCATGTAGGTCGGCGGCCCGACGCCGGTCTCCTCGCTTCGGTCCTCGAACAGCCCGCCGCCCTGTCCCACATAGAGGGTCGAGAAGTCCTGGGAGAAATTGGTGACGAAGATGTCGAGCACGCCGTCCCCCGTGGCGTCACCCACGGTGACGCCCATGCCGGCCTGCGCCGCTCCGTTGTCGTCCAGCCCGGCGCCGGACCAGACCCCGATCTCCGTGAAGCGGCCTCCCCCCTCGTTGCGGTAAAGATAGTTCGCGTCGGAGTCGTTGGCCACGTAGAGATCGAGGTCGCCGTCGTCGTCGAAATCGGCCGCCCGCACCCCGAACCCGAATGCCAGGGCCCGATCCCGCAGCCCCGCCGCCTCGGTGCCGTCGGTGAAGCGCTTTCCCCCGTCGGAGAGGAAGAAGTGGTCCGCGGCCCCCTTCATGCCGAACGGCCCGGCCGCCACCTTCTCGATCCCCTGCCAGTCGAGAGTGCGCCGCGCCGCGAGCACGTCCTCCAGGGTGGAGTCGAGGTAGGCCGCGACATACAGGTCGAGGTCGCCGTCGCCGTCGGCATCGAAGAAAGCGGCCCCGGTGTTCCACCCGGGAGCCTCGATCCCGAGGTGCGGCGCCAGGTTTTCGAACGTGCCGTCGCCGCGGTTACGGTAGAGGAGATTCGATCCGAAGGCGGTGACGAAGAGATCGGGCCACCCGTCGGCATCGTAGTCCGCCGCCACGACACCGGTCCCCCAGCGCCCCTCGCCCCCGACACCGGCGCTGTCGGTGACGTCCCGAAAGGTGCCGTCCGGCAGCCCGCGGTAAAGAGCGTTCCGGCCGCGCTCCGCGACCGACGCCCCGTCGAGGCGCCAGCTGTTCACGAGATACACGTCGAGCCGGCCGTCGTGATCGTAGTCGAGGAACGCCGCCCCGGCGCCGGCGGAATCGAGGAGGTGATCCTTGTCGGGCCGGCCCGCGAGGAGGACCCGCGTCAGGCCGGACGACGCGGCGACGTCAGCGAACTGGAACGGCCGGTCCGGCGTGACGGCGGGCGGTGGCGCGCCGGCCCCTGGGCCGCGATGGGCGCAGCCGCAGAGGATGGCCAGGCACAACAGCAGCGCGACGCGTCGAGCGGCTATCCGTCGGTCTTCGAGAGCCCGGCGAAGGTTGCCTGAACTTTTTTCCACTCTGCGTCGAGCGCCTCCGCCTTGGGAGCACGCGCCATCTGGCCGATGGCGCGCGAGGAGTCGAGGAACGCCTGCTTGGCCACGCGCGTCACGATGACGAACCCTTCGTCGTAGATTCCCTTCGCCTCGCCGTCGGCGTGGTGGTGATGGCCCCCCTCGATCAACCGCTTGCGGATCGCGGCCACGGCGGCGTCCCCTTCGGTCCCGAGCTGGGCCACGGCCGACGCCAGGCTTTCGACCGCGGTCTGCGCGCCCTTCGCGTCGTTGGACTTGATCGCCTGCTGCGCCCGCCCGAGATGGACCTGCGCGTGCGCCATGGTCGTGGCGAGGATGGCCCGGACGAGATTCGCCTCGGTGTGCTTCGCCCCGAGGATCGTATCGGCGAGGGTGCTGTAGGTCGCCACCATCTCGGGCGGCGTCGACGCCATGTCCGCGGCCTGCGCTGCCGTCATCCCGATCGACATCATCAAGAGCCCGACCGCCAGCCCGACCCCCAGGATGATCCGCACTCTCATCTCGACCTCCTGCCGGCGCCGGCCGGCACAGTGATGCGTTCCGTCGCAGGGTAGTGAATCGAATGGCGAATGTCCAGACCCGTGCAGGCTTCCGTTACTTCTCCGGCGCGAGATCTCCGGCGCTGTAGACCCGCGTGTCGGCGTGGTAGGCCTTCCAGTCGAACCAGAAATCCTTCAGGCAGGGGATGCGCTCGAGGCGCCGGCCGCTCAGGGGCCCGGCGGTCGCGAGCCCGGAGAAATCCCAGCGGCTCCCCGTCCGGGTGTCGAGGAGCTCCGTCAGGTTCGTGTCGGTCCGGAGGAAGAGATTGAGCGCCCCTCCGTCGACGCGGCGATCGAAACAGCGCAGGGATCCACCGTCGGGATGCAGGAGGATCAGGACGGGCGTTTCCCCCACCGCGTCGAGGATCGGATTGGCGGCGGCCAGCGCCGCCATCGGGTAGGCGGTTGCCGCGCTCCCCAGGGCCACCCCCACCACGAGATCGCGCGGCTTCAGGCTGTCTTGCGGATCGCCCGGCGCGACTGTGGGGAGCTCGGCGATTTGCTTCTCCCAGTCGGCATCGGCGTAGTCCCCCTTCATGCTCGCGTCGGGGCGCAGGACGCGGGTGCGCGGATGCTCCTCTTTCCAGATCGTGAAGCTCACCTCGTCCCAGGGGCAGGCCTCGAGACACTGGCCGGCGAGGGGGCCGAGCCGCGCGCAGCCGGTGATCTGCTGCCACCACGAACCGGTCTCCTCGTCGCGCATGATGAAATTCTGGTTGTTGATGCCGGCGAGATGAAAGTGCAGCGTCCGGCCACCCAGCGTCGATTTCCACACCAGACCGGTGTGGCACAACGTTCAATAGGTGGCGACGATCGGCTCTCCCGCGACCACGTCGTTGACGACGTGGTGGTAGGCCAGGGAGCGCACCGGGTAGGCGCTCGCCTCGGCCCCGATGGCGACCCCCAGGACGAGATCGTCCAGCGCCACGTCTTCCGCCTGATCCGCCTCCACCAGCTCGGGGCGCGGCAGCGGATGGAACATCCATTCGAAGTGGTTGGCGCGGGACAGGAGCGCGCAGGCGGCGAGCAGCACGACCGCAAGACCGGCTGGAACCCGCCCCTTCCAGGACAAAAGCCGCGGCCAGAGCAGGATCGCGCCGATCGCCCCCAGGACGAGCAGGCCCAGGGTGAGCGGCGCGCTGCGGAGGCGCATCGCGTAGGCGAGAGCCAGGCCTCCCGGGGTCTGCGGTGAAAACGGCCGGATCAGGACGACCGGTGTCGCCACCCAGGCCAGGCTGACGATGGTGATGAGACACAGGAGGAGGCCGAGCGCGCGCTTCATCCCCTTCTCCTCCTACTCCCGGCCGACTCCCAGCGCGTCCGCCACCCGGTTGATGTAGTTGAACCACGCGGCGATGAGCGTGATCTGGAGAATCGCGCGGTCGTCGAATCCATGCGACCGCAGGCGCTCGTGGTCGCCCGGACCGATCGCCGTGGCGTCCCGCGTGAGCTTCCCCACGTAGTCCAGCATCGCCCGGTCCGCCGCCGCGATCGGGGCATGCTCGTAGTCGAACCGGAGGGCCTTGACGAGCTCGTCATCCAATGTCACTCGACGCAGAAACTCTGCGTGGGCGGTGATTCAATAATGGCAGCGGTTCAGCACCGAGACCCGCGTCGTGATCATCTCGTGCTGCCGGCGGGTGAGCGGCAGCTCCGGCGACATCAGAGCCCCGAAGGTCGCGAAGGCGTGGCGCAGCGCCGACGGGATCAGCGAATGCGACGCCACGATACCCGAGACACCGTCGTCGGTCGGCATCACCGGCTGGGCGTACTCGGCCGGATAGAGCTCCCGCTGGGCTTCGAGGGCCCGCTTCAGCGCCTCGCTCGCCTCGGGCAGCGGCACGGTCTTGATCCAGGTCATGGACGATGCTCCCCAGGGGAGGCTGTCGCCGCGAAGTCTAGCAGGAGCGGGCGCTTGCGTCGATTCCGCGCTCCCGCCTACAATGCCCGGCAATAGTTCGCTCTGGAGATCTCAATGGCGAGCGTGCGTTTCCGTCGAGGCGGGGTGCATCAACCTGCGATGGTGGCGCTCGCGTTCGCGCTGGGAAGCCTCGTGACGGGCGCGTCCGGCTCCGCCGCAGCCCCCGCGACACCAGCCGACGCTTCTCCTCCGACGGCCCCCACTGCATCGTCCACCCCGGTCTACTGTCCCGTATGTGGAGCGCAAAACCGCTCCGGAAGCCGGTTTTGCATGAAGGACGGCACGCCGCTGCCCGCGGTGGAGCCCGGTCGCCGGTCGGTTGGGTTCGTGCGTGCCCCCGGCACTTACTCCCCTGAGGAAGTCCAGCAGGTGATAGCTCGGGTCTCGCAGTCGGTCGTACGCATCAAGGTACGCACCACGTCCGTCCACAAGTATCCGGTCACGTATTGGAAGGATGAGGAAGCGGAGTACTTTCACCGCGCCATGCTGGGCAAGATAGAAACCTCCGACAGTGATACACGCTACGCCGGATCCGGATTCGTGATCAGCGCCACCGGAGAGATCGTCACGAACGCTCACGTCGCGATGCCTGACGGCCTGAAAGCCGATCTGACGATTGAGACGGAGGATGCCCGATCCTTTCCGGCCCGGCTGATCGGCGCCGATCCCGCGAGCGATCTCGCCCTCCTGTCCATCGACAGCGACGCGATTCCACCCATCGCGTGGGGAGACTCGGGCGCCATCAAGGTGGGCCAGGAGGCCTGGGCGATCGGGAACCCCCTCGACATCGGCATCTCGATCGCGCGCGGCACCATCTCGGGGATCACCGGGACGAGGATAGGCTTGAATCAGGTGGAGTCCTTCATTCACTCCGATGCCCACATCACCCACGGGAACAGCGGCGGTCCACTCGTGGATGTCTTCGGTCATGTCCTCGGGGTGAGCGATATCGTCTTCTCTACCGCCAAGGGGCAAGGCTACTCCATCCCTTCCGTGATGGCGCGCCTCGTGGTCGATCGCCTGCGGCGCAACGGATCCTATGATCGAGGCTATCTCGGACTGCAGGTACGGCCGGTCGATTCCGACGCCATCGGGAAGTTTGGGCTGGTGCGGACCGACGGAGCCGTCGTGGAGTCGGTGATCCCCGGCACACCGGCCCAGGCGGCCGGCTTTCAGCCGGGGGACGTGCTCTACGGCATCAACGGTCGGCAGGCCCCCTCGAGCTACCTGATACAGGAGTCGGTATCGAGCGTCGGGCCGTCCGCCGCCATCACGATCATGGTGAACCGACGCGGTCAGGAATTGCAGGTCAGGGCGACGACGGGGTTGCGCCCAGTCTCTCCACGCATTGATCCCCTGTGGGACCTCCAAAAGTACTCGCGCATCCGATTCGAGGAGGACAAGAGCAAGGGCCTTGTGTTCATTCGAGATCCGAATCGATCCCACCGCGCGCCGGGGCTTTATGAAGGACACGTGGTCAAGAGCGTGCTGCCGGCGCTCGACTGGCCGGAGGAGCCGATCACCCTGAACTACTACAAGACGCGCTCGAAACATGTGCCGATCCGCAGCCTCGAGGATCTGAGATCAGCGCTTCGGCGGGCCTACCTCGGAGGGCGGATGGCCGTCACGTTCGAGATCGACTATCCCACCTCCCCCATCGCATCGGTGGCATTCGATGAGCTCTGGTCGATCATTCTCTGAGGGACCGCGTGGGCGCCTGCCGGCCCTCGCACCTCGCTTTCCCGCGGCGATGGCCCTCCTGCTCGTCGCGGTCCTCGCGCCGGAGCCGATCGGGCGCACGCAGACCCCGCTGGCACCGCCACCACCCAATCCGTGGGACGCGCCGAAAGCGCCGACGACCCCCAGAATCGTGACGCCCCGGCGCACCACCTGCCCCCGATGCGGCTACCTGTGCGACCCGGGATGGCACTTCTGCATCGCCTGCGGCTGGGATCTGACTTCGCTGGTCGGCGAATCGGAGGAGGTCCGCCTGCAGTCGATCGCCCGAAGCGCGGTCAGGGTCAGCGTGGGCGGACGCCGCAACCGCTATGCCAGCGCCTTTCCGTTCGGAGCACCCGGGCTCCTGCTGACCAACGCCAGGGTTCTGATCGACGCCGACGAGAGCCGGCTGAAGGTGCTGACCTACAACAATCGTGAGTACCCTGCGTCGGTCGTGGGATACGACTTGCCGTCCGGTGTGGGCCTTCTGCAGACGGACATCCCCGAAATCACCGAAGTCGAAACGGCCCCAGCCTCCCTTTCACCCCCCGAATTCACCTGGGCTGTGTGTTATCCCGTCGAGTTCGAAGATGACGTGGTGGAATTCCTGCCCGTATCGCTCCACCGGGGCCACGTCACGGCCACCGGGCAAACCGGCACCTCGTACGTTTCGTTCGAGAATCTCCTGCGGACCGACCATGCGATCGAGGATGGGTGCACCGGAGGACCGCTCATGGATTCGCGGGGACGGATCGCCGGGATGATTCTTGGCAGCCCGGACGACGGCATCACCTATGCCCAGCCGCTCGAGGGGATTGGGGCGATCGTGGACGCGCTCCGCAAGCACCAGCGGCCCACACGGCCGTTCTTCGGAGTCGGCCTGGTCATGCCGGACGACAGGCGGCGCGCGAAGTTTGCTCTCGGTCCAGACTCGTCCAGTCCGGTCATCGCCTATCTCATACCTGGCGCGCCGGCTTCCGTGGCGGGCGTGCACGCAGGGGACGTGCTCCTGGCTGTCGGCGCGCAGAGGACCAGCAATGTCCGGGAAGCAGGGGCCCGGCTCCTGACCGCCGAGGCCGGAGGCGCCGCGGTCACTCTCACGCTGCTCCGCTCCGGCGGCGAAATCCAGATACCCGTGGCTCCGGTGATCCGCCCCCCCCGCGTCATGCTCGAGCCTGCCGATGAGCTCCAGGAAACACTCGAGGTCAATCTGAATGAGGTGACGACCGGCCCGGGACCCCAGCAGGGACTCGTGCTGGCCGATCTGGTGCGCGGTGGCCGCGGGGAAAAGGATCACTACGGCAACGGTGACATCATCCTGTCGGTCGACGGAAAATCGGTCAAGACCCTGCAGGCGTTCAACAGTGCGGTCCGGGCGAGGTTCAAGGACATCTTCGCTGACAACCCGCCCGCGGACAAGCGATTCGCATCCTCCTACCTCTTCCCGATGGAGGTTCGCAAGGTTGCGCGTGACAAGGAGACGCGCAACTACGTTAATCTTTTCCCCGATTTTCTCGCCGCACCGGTTTACTGAGGCATTTCGAGATGAAACGACGCAGATTCCTTTTCCGATTGACGGTGATTTGTCCGGCACTCGTCGCGGTGCTTGCCGGAGGCGTGCTGCTCCCGGGGCTCATGGCACAGCAGGTATGTCCCAAATGCGGCGAGCCCCTGGAGCCTGGCGCTGCGTTCTGCGTGAAATGCGGGCAGAAGATTGAAGCGACTCCGGCTCCGGCGGCGGACGGCCCCGACTGGCGCCACGCCGTGGTGCAGGTGATCACCGTCCATGATAACGAACTGACCTCCACCTTCGCCTCGCTCGCGTATGGTTCGACGCTGCGGATCGATTCGATCCTCGGCAGCGCTTTCGCGGTCGCACCGGGGGAATTCGTCACCGACAGCGGCTTGCTCGTCGGGGCCAGGGAGGTGACGCTCCGAACCCAGGCCGGTCGATCGGTCACGGCCCAGATCGTCGGTTCGGACCAGATGATTGGCGTCGCCCTCCTGAAGGCCGATCTGCCCGGGGTGGGCGCCCTGAGCCTGCGGGCTGACGAACCGCCACATGCCGGCGAGAGCCTCACGGCTCTCGGATTCGCGACCGGCGCCCGCGCGGGCGGCGAGCCGATCATCTCCGCCGGGGTCGTCAGCGGCGTGCACCGTGGAGCCACCGGGATTCATCCGATCGAGGATTACCTCCAGACCGATGCGTCGCTGCCACACGGCCTCGCCGGCGGCCCCATGGTGGACGCCCGTGGCCGCGTGGTCGGAATGAGCACGGGCCTGGTGCTCGGCTCGCGGGTCTTGCTGGGCCCGCAGAGCGGCATCGGCTACGCAGTGCCGGCTGAGTGGGTCGCCCGGGGATTGGACTGGATCCGATCCGGCTCGGCGCCCAGAGCCTGGCTCGGCGCCTTCGCCGTGCCTGCTGACGCCGAGCGGCGGGCCCGGTACAAGCTGCCCCCCGATGTGAAGCTCATCGTCGAGCAGGTGTTTCCTGGGAGCCCGGCGGCCGCAGCCGGGTTGATGCGCGGCGACGGCCTGGTGAAGGTCCTGAGGGAGGAGGCCGTGAGTCTGCCGCGGCTGCACGAACGGCTCCTCACCACCCGGCCGGGAGAGAACGCCGAGGTGGAAGTTTCGCGGGCCGGTCAGCGACTCTCCTTCACCCTGACGTTGACGCCACGACCGGAGAAGCCGAGGCTTTCCGGGGTCGATTCGCTGCGGTTCTTTGGTGACCTGGATATCGTCCGCCAGGACAGCGACACGCTCGTGGTGGGATCGGTGACTCCGGGCTCCGAGCCTTCCCGTGCGAAGATCGCTTCGGGTGATGTACTCTTGAGCGTCCTGAGCAAGAAAGATTGGGAGCACGGCGCGGAGGACAATTCACGCTGGCGGTCGGTCCATTCGGTGACGGAGCTCGAGGCCCGCCTGGACACCGCCTATTCCGACTTCGATTTCTGCCTCGGACTGAGATTCCGGGGCAAGGACGGCACGAAACGGGAATTGCTCTTGTGGGAAATTCTCACCCCCACGGCCGCACTCTGACACCCTCTCGATGGAGACGACCATGACCCGCACGGCCCGAGCCCTTCCCTTCGTTCTGGGCATGCTGTTCGCCGGAACGACCTTCGCCGCCAGGATCGAGCACACGAAAATCGTTCCGCCGAAGTTCGCGCTCGAGGCCCCCGCCGAGCTCCAGGCGATCGGCCACCCGACGCGGCTTCTGGAGCGCGGCGGGACGCTCTACGTCGCCAGCGTCGACGGGATCGCGGCGCTGTCGGCCGATGGCAAGCTCCTGTGGTCGACTCCGCTCGACACGACCGGGGTGCGGGAGATCACGATCGACGACGCCGGCATCGCCTACACCGGATATCAGATCATCGGGGCGAAGACCTCGGCCTGGGCTTTCCTGGGCGATGTGGTGAAGAAGCTGGAGTTCGCGCCGAGCGTCATCGGGATGCTCGGGCCCGACGGGGCGAAAAAATGGCAGGCGAACGGGCCGGCCTCGCGCATCTCGGCGCCCTGTCTCACGCCGAACTCGATCGGCGTTCTGACGGGAGAGAAATTCCACATCTACTCCCGCGCCGATGGCGCGCTCACCGTCTCCACGATGGACCTGGAGCCGGCGATGCTCCCCAATTCTCTCGCCGGCCGGATGTTCCGCCCGCAGCCTTTCTTCATCAACAACGAGTTCGTCGGCGGCTACTTCTACAACTTCTACCGGATCGGCCCCGCGGGCGAGGAGATCAACAAGGAGAACAAGGTCAAGACGAACATCGTCGCGGGCCCCCTGCTCTTCCAGGGAAAGATCCTGGTCGGCTCCTACAGCACGGCGCCCGACAACTCGGTGAACAAGAGCCTGATCACCCTGGTGGAGCCGTCGGGAGATTTCGGCAAGGTGTGGCGCGAGGACATCGCGGACGATCACTCCGCGACCGGCGACATCGTCATCGACGGCGACACCATCTACGCCTCGAGCAATTTCACCCTCACGGCGCTCGACTCCAAGGGGAAGAAGATCTGGGACGAAGAGGGCAAGGAGGGCGCGCTGACGAACGGCTCGATGCGCGGCGTGCGATTCACGAACCAGTTCGGTTACCGTTACTGGGGCGGGCACCTCCTGGCGCTCGCCGGCGATCGGCTCTACCTGAGCGCCCGTCGCGAGGTCTCCAAGAAGAACTGGTGCGACGTCATCACCGTCGTGAACAAGAAGGACGGCAGCTACGTGGAGACCCTCGACATCCAGAAGGAACTCGTCGACATGGCCGTCTGGGGCGGCCGCCTCGCGATCGCGACGCCGGACGGCGTGAAGTTCCTGGCGCTGGACTGACGCGGGCGGCCGCCGGCCCCCGCCCATCCGGGTCCGCCGCGGGTTCCGTCGCCCGGCTGAGCCCCTACTAATAATGATAGGCCCGGCCGTGTCAAAGCTCTGACGATTCGGCCGGGCCCTCGGGCCCGGGCCTGCCCGCTCCACCCTTTGACTCCGGCCCCGTTCGCCACATATTGGACCTTCATGAAGCTGGGAGAATTCTTCATTCAGCGGGGGGTCATCAACCAGGCCCAGCTGGAGCAGGCGCTCAAGGCGCAGCTGATCTTCGGCGGCCACCTGGGGACCTGTCTCATGGAGCTGGGACATGTGGACGAGCAGCGGCTCGGCGAAACCCTGGCCGAGCTGTTCAAGGTCCAGTATGTCCCGCAGGCGCTCCTCGACAACGTCTCCCGTTCGGTGATCGAGCTGATGTCGGCCCGGCTCGTCGAGAAACACCACGCGGTGCCGTTCCAGAAGTCCAACCGCATGCTGCACGTGGCGATGATCGATCCGAAGAACCTGCCCGCCCTCGACGAGATCTCCTTCGCCACCGGCTGCAAGATCGAGCCGTGGGTCGCTCCGGAGGCGCGCATCTTCCAGGTGATGGAGCGCTATTACGACATTCCGCGCCGGCAGCGTTACATCGCCGTCTGCCAGGACATGGATCGCACGCCGGGCAAGCCGGCGGCGCCTCGCTCCGGTTTCACGAGCGTCTATGCGCCGCCTCCCTACCTGGCGACCGTCCAGAGCGCGCCGCAGCTTGCGCCGCTCGCTCCACCGATCGCTCCGCCGATCGCCGCGGCGGCTCCCGAGGCTTCCCTCGCCGCGGTGGACCTCTCTGCCGATCCGGCTCCGCCCGCCGCGGTGGACCTCT
>JAYUCR010000060.1:0-2467 GCA_043740165.1 Acidobacteriota bacterium
GGTCAGGAGCCCGCCCCACAGCCGGCGCCCGGGGTTCGATCTCATGGCGTGGTTCCGGTCGCGGCGGGCGTCAGGGCGGAGAGAAGATGCCGGACCCGATCGGCGTCGGCGCCCGTCGGGTTTCCTTCGAGCGAGGCGGTGTAGGCGGCCCGCGCCTCGTCGCGCCGGCCGCAGCGCAGGAGGGCGTTGCCGCGGTAGATCATCGCCTGGCGGTCGTCCGGCTGCCGCGCGAGGAGATCCTGGAACGCCTGCGCTGCCTCGGGGTCGAGCCCGATCGCCGCGCGCGCCACGCCGAGATTGAACAGCGCATCGACGCGCAGGTCGGGAGCGGCGTCCGAGTACCCGAGGCTCTCGAACGTCTCGATGGCACGACCATAGTGCCGCGCGGCGAGGTACTCGAGCGCCGCCTCGTAGCGCAGCGCCGGATCGCCGCCGACTCCGGCGCCGCCGGCGGGCGCGACCGCCGGGGCGCTCGCGGGAGCTGGGGCGGCCGCGGCGGCCGCGGCGCTGAGCAGCTCCGCCGCCCTGAGATGCGCGTTCTGCCCGGCATAAAACCGCCCGAGGGCCGCGGTCGCCCCGGGCTCGCCGCCGGCGGCGGCCGTCCGCAGCGTGTCGAAGCGTGCCGCGTCGGCCTTGCGGGCTTTGATGCGGTCGATGACGATCCGCTTCAGGCGCGGCTCCTCGATGCCGCGCTGCAGGCGCGCCTCCAGCACCGCCACCGCCCCGGCCGGGTCCCCCTCGGCGCGCTTCAGCTCCGAGAGCATGACATGGGCATAGACGTGCTCCGGGTCGAGGTCGAGCGCCGCCTGGATCTCGGCCTGGGCGCGCCGGAATTCCTGCAGGTCGATGTTGATGCGCGCCAGAGCCACGTGCGGCTCCGGGTCGTTGGGCGCCAGCGTCAGAGAGGTGCGCGCCGCCGCGATCGCGTCGTCGAAGCGCCCCTGGCGGGACAGCGCGACGCCCAGCCGCGTGTAGGCCTGGCTGAAGTCGGGCTTCATGGCGATCGCCTTCAGGAAAAGCTGCGTCGCCTCGTCGAGCCGCCCCTGGCGCAGGAACATCTCGCCGAGATGGGTGTAGGCGTCCGCGAAGGCGACGTTGATCTCGAGCGCCTTGCGGTAGGCCGCCTCGGCCTCGGCGTCGTGGCCAAGGCTTTCCTCCAGCCGTCCGAGGCCGTCGTGACCGGCGGCATAGGTAGGCTGCAGGTCGAGGGCGCGCAGGTATTCGGCCCGCGATTCGCTTGTCTCGCCCTGCTTGAGGTAGGCGTCGCCGAGCGCCAGGTGCGCCTGGACGTAGTCGGGCTGCAGATCGAGGGCGATCTTCAACGGCTCGACCGCCTCGCCGTAACGGCGCTCGGCCACCAGCGAGGCGCCCAGGTAGTACCAGGCGAGAAAGGAGTTGAGGTGCAGGTTGACCACCTGCCGGAACGCCTCGATGGCTTCCTTGTATTGACCCAGGCGATAGAGGCGCATCCCCTCCGACTGCATCTTGAAGGATTTTGTGCGGGCGTCCGGGGCGGTGATGGCCTGCGCCTCAGGGGTCATGCCGGCGAGGATTCCGACCAGCAGCAGCGCCTTGAAAAGTGTTCGTGACATGGATGGCGTCTCGGCCTGCACTATAGGTGCGGCCCCGCGAAATATCAACGGCGGCCCGATCGTGCAGGAGGACTGAGACCGTCGTGAGACTCAGGGCCTCCTTCCTGACGGTGGGTCTCGTTGGATGGCCTGCGGCGCAAGGGGTTGAAGCGCGCCCCGCGCCCGCCGGCTCCCGGTCTCCCCCGGTGCGGGACGAATCGCCTGAAACCGCGAACAAGTCGCGACGATTCATGGAGATCGGGGAAGCGGAGTCTCAGACGCGTTGCAGCGGGCGAGGACCCGCCGAGGGGGGCCGTGTGTCGCCGCGCACCCCGATCGCGCGAAACACAGGATGGGCGCTGGTTTGCGCCATGCATGCCGTGATGGCTCGAGGCGCCGCACGGGGTGGCACGGAGGATGCTCTCGCCGTCGCCGCGGGCCATGCCGTTGCTCGGGCGTGGTTCCCAGGGAGGATCGCCGCTGTCCAGCCTCTCGAGCCACCAGAAGAAGGCTGTCTCATGATCCTCCGGCGCCCCCCGCGGCCGGATGAGCCCGGGCCCCGGCTCGGGCTGGCGCTCGAGATCGGCGACTCCCTCGTCGCGGCGCGCGGGACGCTGCGCGATTATCTCGCGACCCCGGAGGGCTTCGCGGCCCTGCTGAAGCGGCACGGCTGGAAGGCTTCCCCCGGCGCGCTCGACATGCCATCGGTGCGCGACGCCCTGGCCCCGATGATCGGCCTGGACCCGCTGCGCCTGCTGATCACCGAGGCGAGGGCGATCGGCGAGGTCGGGCTGGTCGGCTTGTCGGTGCGGATCATCGATGCCATCCAGGCGATCCCGGCGGCGGTCGAGGCCGCCGGCCGGCGCATCCCGGCGCAGGCTCCGCCTCTGGACGCC
>JAYUCR010000061.1:0-2462 GCA_043740165.1 Acidobacteriota bacterium
CGCATCACCGTCTTGCACGCCGGGACAATAGCCTCCGATCGCCCGGAACGCAAGCGTCGGGGTGCGGGATGAAGCACCCGGGGGGTGGTGTGTTCAGAAACCGGAATTCTTCGCGCCAGCGCGTGCCGGCCGGGCTGGCTCTCGTGATCCTGGGGGCCACCCTGTTCCGCGCCCTCTACCTGTATGCCTATGCCCGGACCGGCATCCTGTTCGACGGGATGATGCTCGATGCGGCGATCTATGACACCTGGGCGCAGGCGATCGCCGCCGGCGCATGGATGGGGCGCGAGGCGTTCTACTTCGCCCCGCTGTACCCCTACCTGCTGGGCGCGCTGTTCCGCCTGGTCGGTCACTCCTACGCGATCGTCTACATCCTCCAGGGGCTGATGGGGCTGGGGATCATCCTCTTGATCCATTCCATCGGGGCGCGCCTCTACGGCCGGCGCGCCGGGTTGTTCGCCGCCGCGGGGGCGGTCCTCTACCTGCCGCTGCCGTTTTTCGAGACCAAGATCCTCGGGGCGACGCTCGGCCTGTTCCTGGGCCTGATCGCGCTGCGGCTCCTCATCGGCGCGGAGGAGGCCCGGACCATGAAGCCCTGGATGGTGGCCGGCCTGGCCCTCGGAGTGGCCTCCACCGTCACGCCGGCGGTGGTGCTGCTGGCGGGGCTTTACGCCGCGGCCCTGACGTTCCGCCGCCGGCTGGCGGCCGCCGCGCTGCTGGGCGCCGGCGCCCTTATCGCCCTGCTGCCGATCCTGGTGCACAACGTGACCGTCGCGGGTGATTGGATTTTTCTCTCCGGCCAGGGAGGGGTCACCTTCTATCAGGGCAACAACCCCGACGCGATCGGACTTTTCATGCCGCCGCCCGGGTTCACCGGCTCGCCGGAACAGCAGCCGGAGGAGGAGAAGGTTCTGGCGGAACGCGAAGCGGGGCATCCACTGCGACGCTCCGAGGTGAGCGCCCACTTTCTTCGCAAGGGGCTGGCCTTCGTCACCGGCTCCCCCGTCCGCTGGCTGGGGCTCGAAGCGCGCAAGCTCGGCCGCCTGATCGGCAGCTACGAGCCCTCCACCGAATACAGTCTTTACCTGGAACGGGAGCGGATCCCGTTGTTGTGGGTCGCCTGCCTGCCATTCGCGGCGATCGTCGGCGCGACCGCCGGAGCGTGGGCAACGCAACGCACGAAGCGGTCCGTGGATTCGGCGGGCGGCGGTCGGAAGCCCGCCGGGGCGCCGGCCGAAGCAGCGGGGCGGCGCGCGCTCGCCCTCTACACCCTTTACGCGGCGGCCGTGCCGCTTCTCTTCTACGTGTCGTCCCGTTACCGCCTCCCCCTGGTCCCGGCCCTTCTCATCTATGCCGGGTCGTTCCTCGATCGGATGGTGGCTGCGCTGCGCGGCGGCGCCTCCCCCGACCCGGCCATGATGCGCGGCATGACGGCCGCCCTGGGCGTCGGGCTCTTGTCGTTTTTCCCCCTCGGCCGCAGCGCGGTGACGGTCGAAGCCAACGCGCATTACAACCTGTCCCGCATCCTCGCCGATCGCGGCCGGAACGAAGAGGCGCTGGTCGAGCTGGACCGCTGCCTGAGCGACTGGCCGGAGCATGTGTACGCATTGGTCAACCGCGGCAACAGCCTCGATCGGCTCGGTCGCAGCGACGAGGCGCTGGCCTCCTACCAGCGCGCCGAGGAGGTCCGGCCTGACTTCTGGAAGGCGTACCAGGCGCAGGGCTCCCTGCTTTTCCGCCAGGAGCAGTTCGACGCGGCCCTCGACGCCTACCGCCGCGGGGCGGCGGCGGGAGGCAGCGAATCCCGGTTTCTCCAGGCGACGGTGCTCCAGGAGATGGACCGCCCCGACGAGGCGGAGCGGGCCGTGCGCCAGGCGATCCGGCTGAACGGGCAGGACGCGCGGTACTTCAACACCCTCGGAATGCTGCTCGAGAAACAGGACAAGCGGGACGACGCCATCGCAGCCTTCGATCACGCGAACAAGCTCGATCCGCGCTACGCGAAATCGCGTTACAACCTCGGATCGCTTTACTTCGATCAGAAGCTTTACGACGAGGCGCAGGCGCAGCTCGTGGCGGCGCTCCAGATCGATCCGAATTACACGCGCGCCCGGGTGAAGCTGGGGGACATCCGGATGAGGCTCGGCGACGAGACCGGGGCGCTCCGGCAGTACCACCTCGCCACCAAGGTCGGTTTTCAGGACGACTGGGCCAGAGCGGCGCAGGCGCGCATCGAAAAGATGGGGCACCGATGACGAACGACACCACCCGCACCGTCGCCGACCGGCCGGCTCAAGGGGACCGCCAGGGGGGGATCGAACGATCGACGCAGTACCGCTCCTTCTGGCGCCGGCTCGAAGCGACCCTCGGGGCCGTCACGACACAGCGCGACGTCACCGCGACCCTCGACCTGATCATCCAGACGCTGCTGCGCGACTACCGCCAGGACCTGCACCTGGTGG
>JAYUCR010000062.1:0-5997 GCA_043740165.1 Acidobacteriota bacterium
TGAACCTCTACACTCCCGGATCCCCGCTCCACGACGGCGCCGTGATCGTGGGTGATGGACGTATCCGCGCCGCCTCCTGCTTCCTGCCGGTGACCAACGACCCGCTCCTGTCGCGCGAATACGGATCGCGGCACCGCGCCGCCATCGGTCTCACGGAGGAATACGACAGCGTGGCGATCGTCGTGTCGGAGGAGCGGGGCGAGGTGCGCGCGGCGGTCGACGGAAAGCTCGGCGAGCCGCTGGACATCGCCGGGCTGCGATCGTTCCTGCGCCGCCACCTCGAATTGGACTCGGCGCGCCGCGGTTTTCTTCGGCCGGGCAACGGCTCGACGCGCCGTACGGACGCGGCCTAGGAGCCAGGGGAACGATGCGCCGGCACCTGGGTCAGAACCTGAAGCTCAAGGCTTTCGCGCTGCTCATCGCGGTGGCCTGGTGGGCCGTGGTGCGCAGCGAGGACGCGCGGATCAAGGACTTCGTGGTGCCGCTCGACTACGTCAACCTGCCGTCGACCCTCGAGCAGTCGGGCCGGGTGGTGGACGCCGTGACCGTCCGGCTCCGCGCCTCGGACGCGATCCTGCGCAATCTGACCGAGGATCGACTGTCCGCATCGATCGATCTCGGCCGGGCGCCGCTGGGCGAACAACACATCGCGACGTCGCCCAGGATGTTGCGCGTGCCGGCGGGGACCGAGGTGGTGCGCATCGTGCCGTCGGTGATCGCGGTGCGCATCGAGAAGCGCGCCCGTCGGGAGGTGCCGATCGTCGCCGAGTTCTCAGGCCGGCCGCCGAAGGGCTACGAGATGGTCGGCCACACCATCGTGCCCCACGAGGCGACCATCGAAGGCCCCGCCAGCGAGGTGGCGGCGGTGACTCGCGCCCTCACCGGCACCATCCTGCTCGAGGGCGAGACCGCCGACCTGGCGTTCGAGGTGCGGCCGATCCCGGACGCTCCGGCCGGCAGCCGGGTGCGCGTTCTGTCGCCCGTCGACCCGGTGAAGGTGCACGTGATCATCGCCCCGGCCCCGATCGCGGCCCCGCCCCCTCCAACGCTCGAGGATCGCCTCCGTCCGCGAAGTTCCGGCGGAGCGCCACAGGGACGGCCGCGATGAAGCGTCTCTTCGGGACCGACGGCGTGCGCGGGGCGGCCGGCGCGTTCCCGCTCGATCCCCCCACGGTCACCCGCATCGGCGCGGCCCTCGTCCGCAGCCTCGGCATCCGGGACCGGCCGCCGCGCATCCTGATCGGCCGCGACACGCGCGAGTCGGGGCCGGCGATCGAGGCGGCGCTCGTGCGCGGCATCGAGTCGGAAGGGGGGCAGGCGGATCGGGGCGGCGTGCTGACGACACCCGCCGTGGCCTGCGTCACGCGCTCCCTCGGCTACGATGCCGGCATCGTCGTCTCGGCCTCGCACAACCCGTACCACGACAACGGCATCAAGGTGTTCTCAAGAGCCGGCTTCAAGCTCCCGGACGCGATCGAGATGGAGATCGAGCGCCAGGTTCTGGACGGCGAGCCCGCCGGCGGGCCGGCGCCGGGGAACGCCACGATCGGCTCGGCTTCCGCCCGTGGCGCGGGGGCCACGCGCGGAGCGGGCGCCACGCGCGGAGAGCACGTCGACTCGGAGGCACTGCAGCGCTGCTACCTCGAGGCGCTCGGATCCGCCATGGGCCCCGGCACTTCCTTCGCCGGGCGGACGGTGGTCCTCGACTGCGCCAACGGGGCCGCGAGCGCCATGGCTCCGCGCCTGTTCCGCTCGCTCGGCGCCGAGGTGGTGACGCTCTACGACGCGCCCGACGGTCGCAACATCAACGAAGGCTGTGGCGCCCTGCATCCCGAAGCCCTCGCCGCGGAGGTGCTGAAGCGAAAAACAGCGCTCGGGCTGGCGTTCGACGGCGATGCCGACCGCTGCCTTCCGGTGGACGGCTCGGGCCGCGTGCTGGACGGCGACTACGTGCTCTATCTCACGGCGCGCGATCTCCGCCGGCAGGGCCGCCTGCGCGGCGACACGGTCGTCGGCACGGTGATGAGCAACCTCTGGCTGGAGCGCGCTCTGGCGGCCGAGGGGATCGGGATCATCCGGGCCCCGGTCGGCGACAAGTACGTCCTCGAAGAAATGCAGCGCGGCGGATTCGTGCTCGGCGGTGAGCAGTCCGGGCATATCATCTTCCTCGAGCATGCCACGACCGGGGACGGCCTGCTCACGGGCCTGGTGCTGTTCGATCTCATGCAGCGGGAGCGCCTGGATCTCGCCGGCTGGGCCGCGACGGTCGCGCCCTGTCCCCAGGTCTTGATCAACGTGTCGGTCCGGGAGCGACCGCCGCTGGAAGAGCACCCGGTGATCGGGCACGCCATCCGCGAGGAGACGGCCCTGCTGGCCGGCAGCGGACGGGTCCTGGTGCGCTACTCCGGGACGGAGCCGAAGGCGCGCATCATGGTGGAAGGGGAATCGCGCGCGGCGATCGAGGCGAGCGCCGCGCGCCTCAAGCAGGTGATCGAAGGCGCCATCGGCCGCTAGGAGCCCGGGAGCCCGGCGGCCCGAACAGGAACAGGAGGCACGCATCATGCCGGAGCCGGTCCGACTGGGAGTGAACGTCGATCACATCGCCACCCTGCGCGAGGCGCGCAAGGGGGCGGAGCCGGATCCGGTCGCCGCCGCGGTGCTGGCCGAGATGGGCGGCGCCGACGGCATCACCGTGCACCTGCGCGGCGATCGCCGGCACATCCAGGATCGCGACGTCGACGTGCTGCGCCGCACCGTGCGCACCCGGCTCAACCTGGAGATGGCCGCCACCGCCACGATGGTGACGCTGGCCGCCACCCACAAGCCGGATCACGCCACCCTCGTGCCGGAACGGCGCGAGGAGCTGACGACCGAGGGTGGGCTCGACGTTCTCCTGAACCTGAATCTCGTGCGCAAGACGATTCTCGATCTGCGCGAGGCCGGCATCGCCGTGTCGGTCTTCGTCGACCCCGATTACGACCAGATCCGCGCCATCGCCAAGCTCGAGGTCGGCATGATCGAGATCAACACGGCCAAGTACGCCGAGACGCGGCGCGAGGACCAGGCGCGGGCCGAGGCGGAGACCGTGGCCCAGGCGGCGCGCGCGGCCACCAAGCTCGGCATCCGCGTCCTGGCCGGGCACGGCCTGAACTACCGCAACGTCCGCCGCATCGTGGCGATCCCGGAGATCGAGGAGCTCAACATCGGCCACGCCATCGTGGCGCGCGCGGCGCTCGTCGGCATGGAACGCGCCGTGCGCGAGATGAAGGCCTTGCTGTCGAGATGAGACCGGCGTGAAGCGCTACCCCGCCTTCGATCCGGCCGAGTACGTCGCGTTCAAGCCCGACCCCGACGTGCTCCAGGCTTACCGCGCCACGCTGGCCCGCGATCGGCGCCGCCGCGATCGCATCGCCGCGCTCAAGCCCGCCGATCACGTGAAGCTCTACGAAGGGATGCTCCGCGCCCGGCTGCACGACATCGCCCTGAAGCGCTGGGTCCGCCAGGGGGTGATCTCCAAGGCGTGGCTCGGGACCGGCGAGGAGGCGGTGGCGGTGGGAACGGCGCGCGCCCTGCGCCCCGGCGATATGGTCGGGCCGATGATCCGGAACGCCGGCGCCTGCCACGAAATGGGGATGCCGGTGGCGCAGATGCTGAAGGCCTATCTCGGGACCGCTGACCAGCTCACCCGGGGGCGCGATCTGCACACCGGGGATCCGGAGAAGGGTGTCATCCCGTCGACCTCCTTCATGGCCAGCCTCGTTCCGGTCTTCACCGGCATCGGCCTGGCCTTCAAGCAGCGCGGCGAGCGGCGGGTGGCGCTCACCTACGTCGGCGACGGCGCCAGCCGCACCGCGGCGTTCCACGAAGGCTTCAACTTCGCGTCGGTCATCAAGGTGCCGCTCATCATCGTTCTCCAGGACAACCAGGTGGCGCTCGGCACCGCCACGTCGCGCCACACGGCCGCGCCCATGAACATCCAGCACACCGCCTACGGCGTGCCGGGGATCGACTGCGACGGCAACAACGTCCTCGACACCTGGGCGGCGACGCGCCTGCTGGTCGACGCCTGCCGGCGCGGCCGCGGGCCGTTCGTCCTGACGGCGCGGACCTTCCGGATGGGCGGCCACGCCACCCACGACGAGGCGGAGGCGCGCCGCCTGTTCACGCCGGAGGAATTCGCCTACTGGGGGCGGCGCGATCCGATCGGCACCTACGAAGCCTGGCTGATTTCGGACGGCCCGTCGCTGGACGGTCGCCGGCGCGCCGGAGCCGCCCGCCGGACGGCGAATGCCCGCCGGCTCGCGGAGAGCGAGGCGATGGTGCTGGCGGAGATCGAGGCGGCGGAGCAGGAAGCGCTCCGGAGCCGGAAAGAGAAGATGCCGGCGCCCGAAGACGCCGTCGGCGGAGTGTATGCTCCAGGCCCGACCGCGGCTATCATGGGCGGCAGCGCCGCGCCTTCCAGGGGCGCGCGCCGACGGGGGGCGACCGATGGCCGGTGATCGGGGTGAGAAGAAGGGGGCGCGCGAGGGCGGCGCCCGCGTCATGGACGAGCCGGGGCTCGATCTCAAGGACCTGCGCGCGCGCGGCCTGACGCGGGAGGCCCTCCTCGCCCTGTACCGCAACATGGTCCTGTCGCGCCGCATGGACGACAAGGAGATCGCCCTCAAGCGCCAGAACAAGATCTACTTCCAGATCAGCGGCGCCGGGCACGAGGCGATCCTGACCGCCGCGGCGATGCACCTCAAGGCGGGCCGCGACTGGTTCTATCCGTACTATCGCGACCGGGCCCTCTGCCTGATGCTCGGCATGACCCCGCTCGAGATGCTCCTCGAGGCGGTGGGCGGGGCCGACGACCCGAACTCCGGCGGCCGCCAGATGCCGAGCCACTGGGGGCACAAGAAGCTCAACATCGTGTCGCAGTCGAGCCCCACCGGGACGCAGTTCCTGCAGGCGGTCGGGTGCGCCGAAGCGGAGCGCCACATGAACCCGGCCTCCGACGCCATCGTCTATGTCTCCGGCGGCGACGGGTCGACGAGCGAGGGGGAGTTCTGGGAGGCGATCAACGCCGCCGTCCTGCGCAAGGCGCCGGTGCTCTTCCTGATCACCGACAACGAGTACGCCATTTCGGTGCCGATCGAAGCGCAGACCGCGGGCGGCAGCATCTCGCGCATCCTGCGCGGCGTTCCGGGGCTGCGCGTCGAAGAGGTGGACGGCTGCGACCCGTTGGCGTCCTTCGCGGTGATGCGCGAGGTCACCTCGCACCTCCGCTCCCGCGACGCCGGACCGGCCCTGGTGCACGCGCACACCATCCGGCCGTACTCGCACTCCCTGTCGGACGACGAGAGCCTCTATCGCTCCGTGAAGGAGCGCAAGGCCGAGGAGTCGAGCGACCCGATCACCAACTTCCACGCCTTTCTGCTCAAGTCAAAAGCGGCCGACGCGGAGTTCCTCCAGGCTCTGCGCCAGGAGGTCGATCGCGAGGTGGAGGAGGCCGCCCAGGCGGCGCTGCAGGCCGAGCGCCCGCGCCCCGAAACCTTCGCGCGGCACGTCTACTCGGAGGAGATCGACCCGACCTCGGCGGCGTTCGAGCGCGCCGCCGTCCCCGAGGGCGATCCGAAGACGATGGTCGACCTGCTCAATGCCTGCATGCGGGACGAGATGGCCCGCGACGAGCGGGTGGTGGTGTTCGGAGAGGACGTCGCCGACTGCACCCGCGAGGAGAACCTCCCCGAGGTGAAGGGGAAAGGCGGCGTGTTCAAAGTCACCCATAACCTGCAACGCCGCTTCGGCGCCGGGCGTGTCTTCAACACGCCGCTCGCCGAGGCGATGATCGTCGGGCGGGCCATCGGCATGGCAACCCGGGGGCTCAAGCCGGTGGTGGAGATCCAGTTCTTCGATTACATCTGGCCGGCGATGATGCAGCTGCGCAACGAGCTGGCGGTGATGCGCTGGCGATCCAACGGCGACTTCAAATGCCCCGTGGTGGTGCGCGTGCCG
>JAYUCR010000063.1:0-5992 GCA_043740165.1 Acidobacteriota bacterium
TGGGGACCCCAACCTGATCCCGCTCAAAGCGTCCGGCCGCTGATTAGCAGGAGCCCGCCGATCTTCACCTGTAATCGTCAAGCTCGGTGGACCCGGATACCGAGACCGCAGGTGTGATAATGCCGCTTGGGAACGATGCTTTGCGGGGCGCCGGGGGATTGGTCAATCCGAGGGAGAGGAGGGTCCAATGATGGAATCGCGCTTCACGACCGGGGTCATCCTTGCCGCAGGGATCACTTCCACGCTCGCGGGTGGCTTGCTTGCCCAGGATGACCCCACTCTGCCGATGCGGTATCGTGCCACGGTCATGGCCCTCAATGCGTTGCCACCGGGTACGGTGAAGGTCGAGGTCGCAGGTGCTGGCTCGACCACGGACCCCACGGGGCTCCCGCCGGTCCCGGCTCCGCAGACGCCCGGCACCACTCCGCCGACCCGCGGGACCCGGTCGGCCGCCAAGTCGGCGCTGCTGGCGATCACGATCGACCGCATCGAGTTCAGGTTGCCACGGAGCGGACGCGGCGAGGATTCGCTCGTCGCCGCCACGCGGGCGGGATTCGACGACGAGGGACGGATCGTGGCCCTCGCGATGCCGATGAGCTCCGGGACCCAACGGTTGACCAACGTCGAGCGCGAAGCGTCCGAAAAGGGCGAGGGCGAGAACTAGCCGCCATTCGAAACGACGGTCCCCTGTCTCGGATCTTCTATCGTCAGGGCCCCCAGAGATTGAACGCCCGGCCCCGGCATGTTTCGCTGTGCTGACGAGGTGGTCGGGAGCGCGCATCTGAAACAGATGGCTCTGGCCGGCTCAGGAATGACCCTTCGTGACACCCCCCTTCAACTGCGCGTGGTGGTGGGCGGGATCGAAATGTCGATTCCGCCCCGGCCCTGACCGGTATACTTCGGCGCCCGGGAGAGCAACCCTCGACGCTCCCGCCCTCGGATCCGCCGCCGTCTGGTCGGGCGACTCGATGCTGATCTGGAACGGCACCGCATCCGGCGGAGGAGCCCGCTACCACCTCCTCTGCCCGCCGGACGTCACGGATGTCACGATCGCCAACCTGCCTGCCCGGCAGGGCGCCGGCCTGGTCACCTGGAATTCAACATCGGAGCAGGACATTCTCGAGTTCAATCTCGTCAACCTGCGACAGGGCGGCAACCCGATTCAACTCAACCCTGTCCCCATTCCATGTCAGGTATGCGTCACCGGACTCGGTGCGCATTACGAGTTCCTGATCGCGAAACACAAGAGCGGCAAGGACGTCTTCGTGGAAGCCGTGCATCTCGACGGCCGGCGAGAACTATTCGGGCCGGCCATCCGCCAATAAGCAGCGGCGCTCTGCCGCTTCGGCGAAAGCTGTTCCTCAGGCGTTCCCTGCCGCGACTCCCCAGGCGGAGTGACGCAGCCAGGGAGTGAGGTCGGCCGCGGCGATCGGGGGGCAGAGGTGGAAGCCTTGTGCCGCATCGCAGCCGAGAGCCAGCAAATGATCCAGGGTCTCCTGGTCCTCCACTCCTTCGGCGACGACCTCGAGCCCCATGGCGTGCCCCAGGTTGACGAGGGGGCGGAGATCGGAGCCCGCTTCCTGGCCCGCCTTCGCGGCGATGAGGGACCTGTCGATCTTGATTTCCCGGACCGGCAGGCGGGAGAGATGCGCCGGCGAGGAGAAACCGGTGCCGAAGTCGTCGATGGAGAGGCCGATGCCCATGGCGCCGAGACGGATCGCCGTCTCGATCACCGGGGCCGTCATGATGCTGCTCTCCGGGATATCCACCTTCAAGTTGCCGGGATCGACTCTCCAAACGTCGAGAAGGTCCCTGGCCGTGGTCGGGAGATCCGGATCCAGAAGATCCCGCGACGAGAGGTTCACCGCGACGTCGATGGCGAGACCCGATTCCAGCCAGGTCCGGCTCTGTTGTAAGGCTCGGTTGAGCACCCACCGCGTGAGCGGATTGATGAGCCCGGTCTCCTCCGCCGCGGGGAGAAACTGATGCGGAGGCAGCAGGCCCCGCTTCGGATGCTGCCACCGCACGAGCGCCTCCACGCCGATCGTTTTGCCGATCCGGAGGTCGATCTTGGGCTGGAAGTGGAGCACCATCTCATCGTGCGCGATGGCGTGCCGCAGCTCGCCGGCGAGCTGGAGACGGGCGGCGATCGAGCCATCCTGCCGGGGCGCATAGAGCGCATAGCCGCAGCGGGCTCGCTTGGCCACATACATCGCCGCATCGGCGTGGCGCATCAGAGTCGGCGCGTCCTGGCCGTCCGAGGGGTAGACCGCGATGCCGATGCTGCCGGCGATGCGGATGCTGCGATCGTCGATCGTGAAGGGCTGCTCCAGCGCCCGGAGAATCTTCTTCGCGGTCGTCGCACCGGCCTCTCCTTCCATGCCGATGGCGGGCAGGATCGCGAACTCGTCTCCGCTGAGGCGCGCCACGGTGTCGGAACCCCTGAGCAGGCCTTCCATACGCTGGGCGATCTGCTGCAACAGCTGATCGCCGACGTGATGTCCGTACGTGTCGTTCACTTCCTTGAAGCCGTCCACGTCCATGATGAGCACGGCCGCCGATTTTCCTTGGCGGCTCGCCGTCAGGATGGCCTGGTGCAGCCGATCGATCAGCAGGGTCCGGTTCGGCAGGCTCGTGAGGACATCATGCAGGGTCTGGTATTCAAGAGCCTCGGTCTGGGCCTTCTGCTCGGAGAGGTCCCGCAGGATGCCGACGAAGCGCTTCTCGCCACCCAGCAACATCCGGCTGGCGCGGAATTCGATCGGAAAGATGGAGCCGTCCTTGCGCCGGCCCCACATCTCGCGCGATCCCGAGGTGGCGGTGGTCTCCCGTCCGGGCCGCATCCAGGTGGCCAGGTAACCCGCGAACTCCCTCTGGCAGGGTTCGGCGATGATCAGGTTTGCCTCCCGGCCCAGGACCTCGTTCGCCCGGTAGCCGAACAGCCTCTGGGCCGCGCGGTTGAACGATTCGATGCGGCCGTTTTCGTCGGTCACCAGGACTCCGTCGACGAAGTCATCGAGGACCGAGTGGATCTCGTCGACGTTCTTACCTGACTCGTCCATCTCCAGGACGCAGGCGAACGATTGATCGCTGACGCCGGTTGCGACCGATGCGCTGATCCGGCCCAGTGCCGGTCGTCCGTCGGCGCGGAGAAAATGCTGCTCCAGGCGGATCTCGTCGACCTCGCCGTCCAGGAGCCGGCGGGAATTCAACCCCGTGAGCTCCAGGTCGTGCGGATCGGTGACGGCCCCGAGCGTAGTGCGCAGCAGCTGCCTGCGCGTATAGCCGAGCAGCGTGCAGAGTCTCGGGTTGACCTGCAGGAAGCGCCCCTCGGAGCTGATCAGCGCGAGGCCGATGGGGGCGTCGTCATAGGCACGCTTGCCTCCCCGGCGCCTGGCCCGCGACTTCATCCGGATCTGCTCTTTCAACCATGTCCTCGTCGGAGTGACGATCTGGGTCGCGATACTGGAGTATGGTTATAACCCTGTGGCCAGACCCCGGCAATTCGGAAAATCCATGAATTGTCAGTAGGGACCCGCCTGACACGCATCGGGTCCGGTTCCTGAGCCAAACGTCTGCGCGGAGCCGATGGACAGTCTTCTCATGCAGATTGAGGATGCGGCGGGTCGCTTCGCTGCTTGGAGGTCAGTCGCCCCCTCCGATCTCAGCGCGCTGGCGGCAGCACCCCCACGAAAGGCTCCACGCGGCTTGAGTGGCGGAGAGGGATGAGCGTATCCTCCCGAGAAGGGAGGGCATCATGGCCAGTCCGAAGAAGATCACCGTCTCCAAGAATGGCCCATACCTCGTCTCCGACTCGGTGCCGCTTGCCATCGCAAGGATCGAAGTGAACGCGAAGGGTGAATCGATCAAGTGGGGCGAGGGCGACCAGCTTCCTGTCTCCGGAGCCTTCGCGCTCTGCCGTTGCGGCGAATCGAAGACCAAGCCGTTCTGCGACGGGACCCACTCCCGAATCGGCTTCGACGGCTCCGAAACCGCCAGCCGCAAGCCGTTCATGGAACAGGCGGAAGTGCTCGACGGCCCGGCCATGCAGCTCGCCGACGCCGAGATCCTGTGCGCGTTCGCCCGGTTCTGCGATCCGAACGGGCGCATCTGGAACCAGGTCGAGAACAGCGACGACCCGAACACGCGCGCGAACTTCATCCGCCAGGCCGGGGATTGCGCCTCGGGGCGCCTGGTCGCCATCGACAAGGCTTCCGGAAAGGCTGTCGAGCCCAGGCTGACGCCATCGATCGGTGTCGTCGAGGATTCCTCGCTGCAGTGCAGCGGCCCCTTGTGGGTGCGCGGTGGGATCGAGCTCGTCGGCGCCGACGGCAAGGTTTACGAAGTCCGCAATCGCATGACGCTGTGCCGCTGCGGCAGGTCGGGGAACAAGCCGTTCTGCAACGGAGCGCACGCCGCTCCGCCCAAATTCCGCGACGGTCTGTCCTGAGCACCGCTTGGTTGATGCCTGAGCACTCGTGGGAGACGGACATATGAAGGCACGTTGGCAACATGTGATCACGTCGCTCAGCACGGTTGCACTCCTGTTCGCGGGCGCAGCGCTGGCGCAGACTCCGAGTCCCGGTGCTGCCCCGCGGATGAAAGCCATTGTTTATCGCAACTTTGGTTCACCCGATGTCCTTCGGCTCGAGGATATCGAAAAGCCTGTTCCCAATGACGATCAACTCCTGGTCCGGGTTCGCGCGGCTTCCGTGAACCCGCTGGACTGGCATTTCATGGAAGGCACGCCCTACCTCGCCCGCCTGCTCGCCTTCGGGCTGCTCAGACCGACGGTCACGCGGCTGGGAGTCGACTACGCGGGGACGGTGGAATCGGTCGGCAGGAACGTGACGCAGTTCAAGCCGGGCGACGAGGTCTTCGGCGGGAGAACCGGGGCCTTCGCCGAGTATGTCCGTGTTCTCGCGGACGGGGACGTGGTGCTGAAACCGGCCAACCTGACCTTCGAGCAGGCGGCTTCCATACCGATAGCGGCCATCACCGCACTGCAAGGACTGCGCGACAAAGGGAAGATTCAGCCGGGGCAGAGCGTCCTGATCAATGGCGCATCGGGAGGTGTGGGCACGTTCGCGGTGCAGATCGCCAAGTCGTTCGGCGCCGAGGTGACCGGCGTCTGCAGCACGAGGAACCTGGACATGGTCCGAGCCCTCGGCGCGGACCATGTCATCGATTACACCAAGGACGATTTCACCAAGGGCGGACAGCGCTACGACCTGATGCTCGACAACGTGGGGAACCGTTCGTTGTCGGAATGCAGGCGCATCTTGAAGCCCAAGGGGAAATACGTCCTGATCGGAGGCGGAGGGCTGAACGACGACCGGTGGGTCGGACCCTTTGTTCGTCTGATCAAAGCGCTCCTGTTGTCCCCGTTCGTGAGCCAGGACATGGGCATGATGCTGGCGGAGCTGAACGCGAAGGACCTGACCATCCTGGGCGATCTCATGCAGGCCGGAAAGGTGACGCCGGTCATCGACAGGACGTACAGGCTGAGTGAGGCCCCCGAGGCGATCCGGTACCTGGAACAAGGCCACGCACGGGGGAAAGTGGTCATCACCATGGATCAGGCCGGCGCAACCTCGCCGGTCAGCGCCGCTCCCGTCGCGAGCCCAGCGAACACGACCGATCCCAGGCTCATCGCCCTCGTGCTCATCGCCGTCATTCTTGGCGTGCCCGGAGTGCCGATTGTCGTCGCGCTCGCTCTCAACCGGCGCTTCCAGCGACGCAATCCTGGGAAGCGGCCGTACAGGTGGGGCTATTACTTTGGTGTGCAGGCGTTCATCGCCGGCATTGGTCTCGGCATGGTGCTCGAATCCGGCGTCAGTGTCGTGATCGCCTGCGGCGTCACTTACGCAGTCCTCGCATGGTTCTTCGCTCAGCGCCACCATTGGGCATGGATCGCGCTCACGATCTTCAGCTTCAACCCTGTGGCATGGATCATCAATGGTATTTATCTTCGGAAACGTTGGACGGAGGA
>JAYUCR010000064.1:0-2443 GCA_043740165.1 Acidobacteriota bacterium
GCCATCGCCGTCGCGTAGCCTCGTCCCTCGAACGCCGGAAAGGTGAAGTAGGCGATCTCCACCGTGCCATCGGCCTCGGGGCCATGCGTGTACCCGCAGGTGCCAATCACCAGCGCCAGCGGCTCATCGACCGCCAGGTACCCGCCCCACTCCGCCGCTCGAGGCGCCCGCGTGAGAAGAGCGAGGGTCTGCGCCACGACCTCGCGGACCGCCGCCTCGCTATCCCCCAGGGAGGCGCCATACGCCTGGCTGAAAGCATCGCCCGCTTCCTCGACGATCCGTTCGAGACGCTCGTCAATGCGGATCAGCCGGATGGACGCCATCCTGTCTCCTGGCCAGCTCGTCGAGGTAGGTGACGCCGCCCTTCATGACGAAGCCGACATGCTCCAGCGTGGTGATGTCGCGCAGCGGATCGCCGGGCACCGCGATGATGTCGGCCAGCTTGCCCGCGGCCAGCGAGCCGACGCGATCCTGCCACCCCATGATCTCCGCGTTGAGCGAGGTGGCGGCGACAATGGCGGCCATCGGCGGCTCGCCGAGCTTCGCACGCTCGGAGAGCTCCTTCGCATTCTGCCCGTGCGGGATCACCGCGGCGTCGGTCGCGAAGCCGATGGGAAGTCCGGCGGCCAGGGCGCGGCGGAAGCCGGCATAGGCCACCGACCGGACCTGCCGGGCGCGCTCGCGCTCGCTCTCCGGGAAGGGGTTGTTCTCTCCGGCCCGATCGATCATCGCGAACGTGTAGAGCGTCGGCACATAGAACACCTGCCGATGCGAGGCCTTGAGCAGGGAGACGGCCTCGTCGTCCAGGTACGACCCGTGGTCGACCGTGCGCACGCCGGCGCGGATCGACGCCTTGATGCCGTCGGCGCCGTGCGCGTGCGAGGCCACCTGCTTTCCCCAGCGGCGCGCCTCCACGACCGCGGCCCGGATCTCCTCGTCGGAATACTGCTGCGCCCCCGGTGCGATGCCCTGGGAGAGCACCGCCCCGGTCGCCAGGATCTTGATGAAGTCGGCGCCGTTCTTGAGGTTCGTGCGCACCGCCTTCGTCACCTCGTCGACGCCGTCGGCGAGATTCCGCACCAGCGGGACGTCGACATAAATCGAGAACTGACGCGCGTCCCCGGCCCCGCCGGTCGAGGAGACGTAGTTGCCCGCGACCATCAGGCGCGGTCCCGGCACGGCGCCGTCATCGATGGCGCGGCGCAGGTCGACATCGACGTACGGCCAGGTGGGTCCCATGTCGCGGCACGATGTGAAGCCGGCCAGCAAGGTGAGGCGCGCATTGCGGGCCCCCCAGAGCGCGTCCCGCGCCGGCGTCGACTTCACGAGCGCGTCCTCCCAGTGCACGCGCTCGTCGCCGGTGAGGTGTGTGTGGAGGTCGATGAGCCCGGGGAGGAGCGTCGCGGCGCCCAGGTCGACCAGCCGCGCGCCGGCTGGAACGCGTACGTTCGTCCCCACCTCGACGATGCGCTCGCCTTCGATGCGGATCATCGCCGGTGCCATGGGAGCCGCTCCGGTGCCGTCGATGAGGCGCGCGGCCCGCAGCACGGTGACCCGGGCGGCCGGGGCCGGCGCGGCCGGAGCCTGGCCGGGTGGCGCCTGGGCGGCCGCCGGCGCGGCGCAGAGGGCGAGGGCCAGCAATGGAAAGAGGGCGGCACCTGCTCTGCTGGGCGTCTGCATTCTGAAGGCTCCTCCTATCGACTTGCGGGCCGGATGGTCGAGCTGTCCGCGGGCCGCAATTCGGCGCAGGCCTTCGGTTCGACCGTCCACATCGCGTTGGAGATACGCCAGGCGCCGTCGATCTTCACAAAGTCGAAGACGTCCATTCCGCAATGGCTTGTCTTGCCGTCGATCCAGAACTCGTAGGGCGCCCAGACGACCGCGATTCCGCCGCGAATCATCACGGTTGGCGACCAGTAGCGCTCGCGATGGGCGTGCCCATCGACGCTGGACGGATCGACCCAGTACGAATTCGGGCGTGCCGTCACCTCCCAGACGCCCCCTTCGGCCGCGCGTGCCCGGTACGTCATCCCTTCCGGTGTCTGCATCGCCGCCATCGTCTGAATATCGTTCGCGGAGATCGCTGTCACATAGCGGTCCATCGCCGTGAGCACCGCCGTCTCGTCATTCGAAGGCTTCCCGGCCGGGGCGGTCGGTACCGGCGGAGCGGCAACAGCGGCCGTGGAGAGCAGCACCAGGATCGCGATCACAAGAGCCATTCGAGCCAAGTCATCCTCCAGCCTGAGAGTTCGTCGACGATGCGATCCGCCGTCTGTCGCTGCGCATCCGGCGCACACGGTGCCGACCCTGCGATGCCCGAGGACGCCTCAGCGGACAAAGTACCCCGACACCCGCCACGCACCGTCCGGATCGAGCATCGGGGTCACGGTTTCGACAGCCGATGCCTTCTTCTCGAACACGCTGTCGAACTGGATGACGACGT
>JAYUCR010000065.1:0-2420 GCA_043740165.1 Acidobacteriota bacterium
GCATGCCCTTCGATCTCGAGGGATTCGTAAAGGGCCACGAGGCTGGTCGTCGTGCACAAGAGCAGCATCATGTCGAAGATGACCAGCCGGCCGAAGACGAGATAGAGCGGCGACAGCGCCAGGATCAACCCCGCCAGCCGCGCCGTGCCGTCGCCGAAGTGCCGCCGCGCGAACCAGACCACGAGCAGGAGCGCGCCGATCGCCGACAGCGCCGACGGCAGGCGCGCCGCCCTCTCGTTGACGCCGAACAGCCGGTACGACAGCGCCGCGGCCCAGAAGAAAACGGGCGGCTTGTCGAGATAGCGCGCGTCGTTGATGTGCGGTGTCACCCAGTCGCCGGAGGCCAGCATCTCGCGCGCCACTTCGGCATTGCGCCCCTCGTCCGGATCGTTGAGCCCCGCCGATCCCAGCGCCAGGAGGAAGAGCGGGGCGCACAGCGCCGGCACGAGGAGGAGAGCGCTCAGCTTGCGGTAGGCCATCTCAGCGGAACAGCGCCATCTGATCGCCGGCGCGCGGCGGAACGCGGAAGAGCCCGGTCTCGAGCGGCAGCGGCCGGTGCCGCAGGGAGAGGCGTCGGCAGGCGACCTCGAAGCGCTTGCGCAGGAGCTCGGCGTGCGGCCCCACCCCGCGCATGCGCACGCCGTAGGTGGAGTCGTAGAGCGCCCCGCCGCGCGTGTCGCGCACCAGCCCCATGATGCGCGGGGCTTTCAACGGCTCGTGCGTCTCGAGCCACTCGCGGAAGAGATCCTTGATCTCGAGCGGCAGGCGGAGCAGGACGTACCCGGCCGAGCCCGCGCCGGCCTCCGCCGCGGCCTGCAGGATCGACTCGAGCTCGGAATCGTTGAGCCCCGGGATCATCGGCGAGGCCAGGACCCCGACCGGGATCCCGGCGGCGGACAGCTCGCGCATCGCCTGCAGGCGGCGCCCGGGCACCGGCGCCCGCGGCTCCATCCGGCGCGCGAGCCCGCGGTCGAGGGTCGTGACCGACAGCATCACGCAGGCCAGGCGGTCGCGCGCCAGGCCGGCGATGAGATCGAGATCCCGCACCACGAGGTCCGACTTCGTGACGATGCTGACCGGATGCCGGTGGGCGGCGAGCACCTCGAGCAGGGCGCGCGTGATTCCGAGGCGTTTTTCGATCGGCTGATACGGATCGGTGTTGGCGCCCAGGGCGATGGTCCGGCAGCGATATCCCGACTGTCGAAGCTCCTGCGTCAGGAGCCGGGGCGCGTCCGGCTTGGAGAAGAGGCGGGTCTCGAAGTCGAGCCCGGGCGACAGCCCGAGGTATGCGTGGGTCGGGCGCGCGAAGCAGTAGACGCAGCCATGCTCGCAGCCCCGGTACGGGTTGATCGACTGATCGAACGGGATGTCGGGCGAATCGTTGGTGCTGATGATGCGGCGCGTCTGCTCGGGGGTGACCGTCGTGCGCAGCGGGGCCGGAGCCTCGTCGTCCTCGATGTCCTCGATCGGGACGACGCGCTGCTTCTCGTACCGCCCGGCCGGGTTGCTGAGAGCGCCGCGTCCGCGCGCAGCAGGCACCATCGTCACCTCGTCCGCGAAGTGGCGCGGGGGCGGTGATGGTACCACGCCCCCCGGCGCCCGCCGCCGCGGGCCCCGCGCGCGCGGCCCCATGCGCGCGGCCCTTGCAAATACTCGGACAGGCTCCTAGCATCGGGAACCCGGGAGGAACCGTTCCTTGAGCGCGCCGGAAACCCTTTTCTACGACGGACATTGCGGCCTCTGTCATGGCGCGGTCAGATTTCTCCTGGCGCGCGACGCGGACGGCAGCCGGTTCCGTTTCGCGCCGCTGCAGGGAGGACGCTTCCACGCCACGCTGAGCGAGGCGCGGCGCCACGGCCTTCCGGACAGCCTGGTTCTGGTGACCGATGACGGGCAGGTCCTGACCCGATCCCGCGCCGTGCGCCGCGCGCTCCTGCGCCTCGGCGGCGCCTGGTCGCTGCTCGGCCGGATCGGCGTGATCGTCCCGCCGCCCCTCGGCGATTGGATCTACGACGGCGTGGCGCGGGTCCGGCATCGCCTGTTCGCGCCGCCCCCCGACGTCTGCCCGGTGATCCCGCCTCCTCTGCGCGACCGGTTCCTCCTCGACTGATCCAGGAGACGGCCAGGGTGCGAAGCGGGAAGCACCCCCGGTGCAAGCCTCGCGCTAGTGTCGCGTCCCCGAAGTCTTGTTACGTTCGGCAGCCGTTGTATCCCGGCCCGCGGCGTTGCTCCTCGGTCAAATATGCCCGATATGTTCCCTCGTCGCGCCTTGCGGCCCGGGCGCATCGACTGCCTCGGCGTTAACAAGACTTCGGGGACGCGACACTAGGAGCCCGCGGCCGGGATGGCGGGAGAAGCCGGGGCCGGGGCCGGAACCGCAGCCGGATGAGCGCGGGCCCACTGCTGCGCGAAGAGGATGC
>JAYUCR010000066.1:0-2416 GCA_043740165.1 Acidobacteriota bacterium
TGCGCTTTCAGATCGAGGAGGGCGCCGGAGGTCAGCGCCATGTCTCCCAGGCGGTCGGTGCGCAGGACCAGCAGGCGCTGCACCAGCGTTTCGCTCGGAAGGGTCACGGTGCGCCGCCGGACGATCCCGTACACCAGGAGCGGCGGGGTGCGCGCCAGGTTCCAGGCGCGGCGCGTCAGGCGCCGCAGCCTGTCGAGCGTCCGGGCGTCGGGCGGGGGTACGGGGGCGGGTGTCGGGAGTAACTCCGGTCGGGGGGCGGCGGGATTCATACGGACCTCCGGGCGAAAGCGACGATGGCGTCGGTCAGGACGCGGCCGAGAAGGCGGGTCCATCCCGCCGCGGCGGAATCGATCAGCCGCTTCGGCACGGTCAGGGAGCACCGATCGGGGACGATGTCGATCGCCTCGAACTGGTGCCGCTCCAGCAGGCGCCGCAGCGTGACCGGGCTGAAATGGCTGAGGTGCGGCTCGCGGGCCCCCTCCTCGTAGAGCGGCAGCGGCCGGCCGCGGGCGAGGCGGTAGGCGGCCTGCATCGGCAGGTTGTCCAGGTTGGGGACGGCGACGACGAGGAGCCCTCCGGGCGCCAGGCGGCGGCGCGCCGCCTCGAGCATGCCGCGCGGCGACTCGAGATGCTCCAGGACATGCCAGAGGGTGACGATATCGAACGGCCCCTGAAGATGGGACTGCCGCGCCAGATCCCCCACCGCGACCGGCCGGCCGAGACGCGCCGCGGCCCGCCTGGCCCCCTCGGGGGAGAACTCGATCCCCTCGACCCGGAAGCCGGCGTCGCGGGCGACGCGCAGGAAGAGACCGTCGCCGCAGCCGATGTCGAGGAGCGTCCCGCCGGGCGACCGCCGCATCACGAGCGCCAGGCGGCGGCGCCACATCCGGGCCCGCAGATGCTCCTCCCGTCCCTGCCAGGGCTCGTAATAATCCGAACCGTACGAGGTGATCGAGATCGCCTCGGGCGGCACCGGGTCGACGAAGACCAGACCGCAGGCGGCGCAGGTCACCGGAGAAGGCTTCTCCCGCCCGGCGGGCCGCTGGTCGCAGGCCGGGCAGGGGCGCCCCGGTGCGTGATGCGACGATCTCTGGTCCGGCGCCATGCTCATCGGAACGCCTCGCAGGAGATCTCCTCGCCGGGAGGTGCCAGCAGGGTGTCGTACAGGGAGAGGATCGCCCCGCCCATCGCATCGAGAGAGAAACGCTGCGCGGCGATGGGCGGCCCGGCCGCCGACATCGCCCGCCGCATCCCCGCGTCGCGCGCCAGGGTCACCGCGTGGGTCGCCAGGGTCGCGGCGTCGCGCGGGGGCGCGAGAAGCCCGGTCACACCATCCTCGATCACCTCCGGGATCCCTCCGACACGCGACGCGACCACCGGAACCCCGGCGTACAGGGCCTCGATCAGCACCCGCGGCAGTGCTTCATGAAGCGCCGGATGAAGCAGCAGATCGAACGCCGGCAGGAGACGCGCCGCGTCGGGGCGATCGCCCAGAAAGACGATCGCCTCCAGGACCCCAAGGCTCCGGGCCCGATCCTCGAGGCCGGCGTAAACCCCACGCCCGGCGCCGCGGGCGCCGAGAAAGATCAGGCGCGCCCCCGGGGCGGCCGCGCGCAGGGCCGGAAGGGCGTCGATGGCGAACTCGTCCCCCTTGTCGCGCTCCACGCGGCCGACGATCCCGGCGAGGAACCCCTCCGCCGGCAGGCCGAGCGCGGCGCGTGCGGCCTCGCGGGACAGAAACACCGGCGGCCGCAGCCCGGTGCGCACCACCTGCACCCGCGCCGATCGTGACATCGCCCGGCTGCGGCGCGCCGCCGCCTGCGACACCGCGACGACCCGATCCGAAAGCTCCAGCAGGAGGCGATCGGACAGGGCCGAGGAAGCGATCGAGGCGCGCAGATGCCAGACGTGCTTCCGGCGCAGGAGACGGCCGGACAGGCCGGCGTACAACGCGGTGCGCGGCGCGTCGCTGTGAAGGAGCGCTATGCGTTCGCGGCGGATCAGATGCGACAGCGCCCAGACCGTCTGCAACGGGCGGGGGAAGGAGCGGCGCAACACCGGCGGCATATCCAGGTAACGGACCGTCACCTCTTCCGCGGTCAGGGCTTCCGCCAGCGCACCGGGGCCCGGCAGGATGACGATCGGCTCGAAACGGGAATCGCGCAGGATGCGCGCCATGTCGAGCAGGCTTCTCTGGCCGCCGCCGAAGAAATCGGCGCGCTCGCTCAGAAGCGCTACGCGCACGGCGTCACGCGGCGTGCCGGGTTGCTTCAAGGGCCACCTCGTAGATCGATTCGATGCGCCGGATCATGGTCGCCGCCCGGAAGTGCGCCGCGACCCGCGCCCGGCCGGCGGCGCCGAATGCGGCGCCGCGCGCCGGATCCTCCAGGATCGCCACCATGGCGTCCCGCAGGGC
>JAYUCR010000067.1:0-2401 GCA_043740165.1 Acidobacteriota bacterium
CCGGCGCTTCCTGATATCATGACCGTGGTCATGATGCCCGATCGCGCCCCGTCCGGCCCCTCGCCGACCGCTCCGCGCCACCCGACACGGCCGGTGCGCGTCGGCCGCATCACCATCGGCGGCGGCCACGCCGTCGCGGTGCAGAGCATGACCGCGACCAAGACAGCGGACGTCGAGGCGACGGTCCGCCAGGTGCTCGACCTGGAGCGCGCCGGCGCCGACGTCGTGCGCATCGCCGTCGACGGCCCGCGCGACGTCGCGGCCCTCCCCGCCATCCGGGCCCGCACCCAGGCCAACCTGTCGGTCGACCTGCAGGAAAATTACCGCCTGGCGGCGGAGGTCGCGCCGCACGTCGACAAAATCCGCTACAACCCGGGCCACCTGCACCATCACGAGAAGAGCCGGCCGGTGCGCGACAAGGTGGCCTTCCTGGCTGAGGTGGCGGAACGCCACGACGTCGCGCTGCGGATCGGCGTCAACGGTGGATCGATCGACCCGGAGAAGGCGGGGCGGCACGGGGACGATTCGGTCGGCGAGATGATCGAGTCGGCGCTGGAGCACGCGCAGCTCCTGGACAATCTCGGCTTCACGCGCTTCTGCGTGTCGCTCAAGGATTCCGACCCGGGCAAGGTGATCGACGCCAACCGGCGCTTCGCCGCGGCGCGCCCCGACGTGCCTCTCCACCTGGGGGTCACCGAGGCCGGCCTTCCCCCCGAGGGGATCATCAAGACGCGGATCGCCTTCGAGCAGCTGCTCTCGGGCGGCATCGGCGACACGGTGCGGGTGTCGCTCACCCTGCCGAACGATCGCAAAGGCGAGGAGATCGCCGCCGGGCGACAGATCCTCGACGACATCGCGCGGGGACGGTTCCGCTCCGTGCCGGCGAACTTCGCGAAGCGGCTCAACATCATCTCGTGCCCTTCCTGCTCGCGGGTCGAGAACGAGTCGTTCGTCGATCTGGCGCAGAAGGTGCGCGAGGTGACCGCCTACGCGAAGGAGCACGCGATCACCATCGCGGTGATGGGGTGCCGGGTCAACGGCCCGGGGGAGACCGACGACGCCGACCTGGGCCTCTGGTGCGCCCCGACGCACGTCAACCTGAAAGCCAAGTCGGAGAGCCTCGGCACGTTCGGGTACGACGAGGTGCTGGCCCGCCTGAAGGAAGAGCTCGACCGCCTGATCGCCCGGCGTTCCTGAATTGCCGGGCACGAGGGGTCCGGGGAGCCTGCTCCAATGCCCGCCGCTCAGGCCGCGCTACGGGAGGCCGCCGGGACCACCTGCCGCAGCGCCGCCAGGAACGCCGTCATCTCCTCGCGCGTTCCGATGGTCACGCGCAGCCACTCCGGCAGCGCCGCGAAGCGCCGGCCGACCATGATCTGCCGGGCGGCGAGCGCCGCGATCACCTCGCCGACGTCCTTCCCGACGTCGATCATCACGAAGTTGGCCTCGGAGGGGATCACGCGCCGGCCGTCCTTTTCGAGCTCGGCGCACAGGAATCGCCGCGTGTCGTTCAACTGCAGGCGCTGTCGCGGCACGTGGTCGGTGTCCTCGAGGCTCGCCTTCGCCGCCGCGAGAACCGCCGCGTTGGCGTTGCTCCAGACGGCGTGGCGGCGCATGGTGTCGATGCGCTCCTTCGCGGCCACGGCGTAGCCGAGACGCATCCCGGCAAGGCCGTAGATCTTGGAAAAGGTGCGCGACACGATCAGGTTCGGGTGCCGCGGGATCATGTCGACCGCGCTGGCGTAGGACCGATCCTCGACGAAGTGATGGTACGCCTCGTCGATCAGGACCACGACCCGCGGCGGGATCGCCTCGAGGCAGGTCTGCAGGGCGGCCCGCCCCACGACTGTCCCGGTCGGGTTGTTCGGGTTGCAGATGTAGACCATCCCCGCGTCGCCGTCGCAGGCGGCGGCCATCGCCTTCAGATCGTGGCGGAACTCGGCCGTGAGCGGAACCTTCACCGGCACGGCGCGCGTCAGTCCGGAGAAGACCACCACCGCCTCGAAGGTCGGCTCGGCCACGATCAGGCGCTGCCCCGCGCTCAGAAACGCCATGTCCGCCATTTTGATGATCTCGCCCGAGCCGCAGCCGAGGACGATGTTTTCCTCCTGCGTGCCGTGCAGGCGGGCCAGCGCCCGGATGAGCGGCTCCTCGCCGGGATCCGGGTAGCGGGACGCGAGCATCGGGGAGGCGGCCATGGCGGCGAGCGCCCGTGGCGAAGGCCCGTAGGGATTCTCGTTCGAATCGAGACGGATCGGCCGCGGCTCGGCGCGCGGCGTCGCCTCCCCGGGGCCGGGGGCCGGGACGGGACCCGCGGGCGAGGCGGGGCGGGCGACGGCCCGAAGCGGAGCGAGAAGGGACGCGCCCAGAGCGGCGCCGATCGATCCGGCGAAACGGCGAC
>JAYUCR010000068.1:0-5865 GCA_043740165.1 Acidobacteriota bacterium
GCACCAGCACCGCCTCGATCCCGGCCGCTTCGATGCGCTCCAGCTTCTGGCGGCGCGTGGTGATCATCTTCGGGGCGCGATCGGGGGCCAGAACCTTGATCGGGTGCGGCTCGAAGGTGATCACGAGCGAGGTGCCGTCCAGGGCGGTGGCGCGAAGCAGAACCTGCTCCAGGATCGCCTGGTGGCCGCGGTGCACGCCGTCGAAGTTGCCGATGGTCGCCACCGGGTTCCGGAGGTGTCCCCGCAGCGACGCGAGGCTGTCGTGGACCGTCATGACCACAGGGCCGCCGCGATCCAGAGGGCGGCGCGCAACGCGGCGTTGGCGTAGAGGCCGGCGATCAGATCGTCGGTCATGATCCCCCATCCGCCCGGGAGGTGCTCGGCGCGCGCCGCGGGAGGCGGCTTCAGGACATCCATGACGCGGAACAGGAAGAAGGCTCCGGCCGCCGCCCCCCAGCCGAACGGCACGCCGAGGAGCGTCACCATGATCCCGGCCGCCTCGTCGATGACGACGGCCCCCGGATCCTTCAGGCCGATCCGCTCGGCGGCGAGCCCCGAGGCCCAGATCCCGAAGGCCGATACCGCCACCGTGGCGGCGAGGAACCCCCACAGCGGCAGGTAGCGCCAGGCCGCCACGGCGAACGGCAGCGCCGCGAGCGTGCCGACCGTCCCCGGCACGAGCGGCGATCGGCCGGCGCCCAGGAGGGTTGCCGCCTGCACCGCCAGGGTTTCCCGGAACGGGCGGGGAGGGTTCACGACAGCGCGGCGCCGACGAGATCGTGCGCGTGGGCCTCGTCGATCCGGACGCGGACGAACTCGCCCGGATACAGGACCCGCGGCGCGTCGGTGATCACCACCTGCCCGTCGATCTGGGGCGCCTGTCCTTCGGTCCGGCCGGCGAGGAGAAGGTCGCTCTCCTCGTGCGGGCCCTCGACCAGCACCTCCACCTCGGTTCCGACGCGGCCCTGATTGCGCTCCGAGCTCAGGGTCTCCTGGATCAGCATCAGGGAGGCCCGCCGCTCTTCCTTGACCTCTTCCGGCACATCGTCCGCGAGCGTCGCCGCCGACGTTCCCTTCTCCTCGGAATAGGTGAAAACGCCGACGCTGTCGAAGCGCGCCGTCTCCACAAATCTGCAAAGCGTCGCGAACTGGGCGTCGGTTTCGCCGGGGAAGCCGACGATGAAGGTGGTGCGCAGGGCGATGCCGGGAACGGCGCGGCGCAGCGCCTCGAGGAGCTTGAGGTGGGTCTCCGCGGTGCCGCCGCGCCGCATGACGCGCAGCATCCCGGCGTCGGCGTGCTGCAGCGGCAGATCGAGATAGCGGGCGATCCGCCGTCCGGAGGCCAGGGCGGCGATGAACTCGGGGGTCACCCGGTTCGGGTAGGCGTACAGCACCCGGATCCAGCGCAGGCCGTCGACCTCGTCGAGCGCGCGCAGCAGCCCGGCGGGGGTCGTGCCGTCCTTAAGATCGGCTCCGTAGTCGGTGCTGTCCTGGGCGATCAGGTTCAGTTCGACCACCCCGCCCGCGGCGAGCCGTGCGGCTTCTTCGATGACCGAGGCGATCGTCCGCGAGCGCTGGACGCCGCGGAACGACGGAATGGCGCAGAACGAGCAGGTGTGATCGCAGCCTTCGGAGATCTTGAGGTAGGCCGAATACTGCGGCGTGGCCAGGAGACGCGGCGAGCGCTCGGAGTAGAGGTATTCGGCCACCTCCCGGCTGGCTTCGAACCGTGCCCCGGCCTCCAGGGCGCAGGCCTCGGCGATCCGCTCGATATCATTCAGCCCCACCAGGGCGTCGATCTCCGGAACGAGGGTCTTCAGCTCGTCGTGGTGGCGCTGCACCATGCACCCCGCCACCACCAGGCGGCGGCAACGGCCGCGCTTCTTGAACTCCGCCATCTCGAGAATGGTGTCGATCGATTCCTTCCGGGCCGGCTCGATGAAGGTGCAGGTGTTGACCACGATCACGTCGGCGTCGGCGGGATCGGCGGTCACCTCGTACCCGCGGCCTCCCAGGGTGCCGAGCATTACTTCGCTGTCGACCAGATTCTTCGGACACCCGAGGCTGACCATGCCCACTTTGATCACAGAGGAATCCGTCCTAGGGGTAAAGGCGGTTGAGGGTGCGCGGGTAAGGGATCGCTTCGCGCAGGTGATGAATGCCGGCCACCCAGGCGACGAACCGCTCCACCCCCATCCCGAACCCGGAGTGCGGCACGGTGCCGTACTTGCGAATGTCGAGGTACCACTGGAAGGCGGCCCGCGGCAGCCCGTGCGCCTCGATGCGGCGCGAGAGCAGGTCGTGGTCGTGGATCCGCTGGCTGCCGCCGATGATCTCGCCGTACCCTTCCGGGGCCAGGACGTCGACGCACAGCGCCCGCGCCGGGTTTTTGGGATCGGGCTGCATGTAGAACGCCTTGATGTCGGCCGGCCAGTGGGTGACCATCAGCGGCCGATCGAGCGACTCGGTCAGGACGGTCTCGTCGAAGGCCCCGAAGTCGTCCCCCGGCTTGAACGGCGGGGCGTTCTGCTCGCGGGCGCGCGCCGCCACCTCGGGGCGTGTCAGGTGGACCGCCGCCTCGTCGTAGGTCATGCGGTGGAACGGCTTGGCGATCCGTTCGAGCTTGGCCGGGTCGCGCTCGAGTGTTTTCAGCTCCGGCTGACAACGCTCCAGCACCCGCCCGACCAGGGAGACGATGAAATCCTCCGCCAGATCCAGAAGCCCCGCGAGCTCCAGATACGCCACCTCCGGCTCCACCATCCAGAACTCCGCCAGATGGCGCCGGGTCTTCGATTTCTCCGAGCGAAACGTGGGGCCGAAGCAGTAGACCTTGCCGAAGGCCATGCAGGCCGGCTCCAGGTAGAGCTGCCCCGACTGGCTCAGGTAGGCCTTGGTGTCGAAGTAGTCGGTCTCGAACAGGGTCGAGGTCCCTTCGCACGCCGCCGGGGTCAGGATGGGCGAGTCGATCAGGACGAACTCCCGCGTGTAGAAGAAATCCCGGATCGCCTGGCAGACCTCGTTGCGCACCCGCAGCAGCGCGTGCTGCTTCGAGGAGCGCAGCCAGAGGTGCCGGTTGTCGAGGAGGAACTCCGGCCCGTGATCCTTCGGGCCGATCGGATAGTCCTGGGCCGCCTGGTGGACGACGACGTCGGTGACGCTCAGCTCGTAGCCTCCCGGCGCGCGCTCGTCCTTCTTCACCTTTCCGGTCACCGACAGCGAGGACTCCTGGGTCGCCTTCTGGCAGGCCTCGAAGACGCGCGCCTCGACCTCCGGCTGGAACGCCACCGCCTGCACGTAGCCGCTGCCGTCCCGCACGATCAGGAAGGAGAGCTTCCCCTTGTCGCGCTTGTTATAGAGCCAGCCGTCGATCCGCACCTCGCGGCCGACGAAGTCGCCGAGATGGCGGATGCTCGTCATCGATGGGTTCAAGCCGATTCTCCTGGAAGGCTGCGACTCAATGACCGGCCGCGGGTTCCTTGTCCCTGGCGGCGTTGTGAGCGGCGATGATCTTCTGCTGCGCGTGCGCCGGGACCTCGTCGTAGCGCGCCATCTTCATGTGATAGTGGCCGCGGCCGCCGGTGATCGACTTGAGGGTCGAGGCATAGGAGAGCATCTCGGAGAGGGGAACGGTGGCCTTGATCACCTGCATGCGCCCGTCCGGCATCACCCCCTGCACGTGGCCGCGGCGCGAATTCAAATCGCCCATCAGATCCCCCATGTACATTTCGGGGGCGAAGATCTCGACCTCCATGACCGGCTCCAGGATCGTGGCCCCGGCCTCGGCCATGGCGGCCTTGAAGGCGATCGATCCGGCGATCTTGAACGCCATGTCGGACGAATCGACGGAGTGGTAGGAGCCGTCGAACAGGACGACGCGGAAGTCGACCACCGGGTAGCCGGCCAGGTAGCCGTGCGTGCGCGCCTCCTGGATCCCTTTTTCCACCGAGGGGATGAAGTTCTTGGGGATCGATCCGCCGAACACGTCGTCCTGGAACTCGAAACCGCCGCCGCGCGGCAGCGGCTCGAGGCGGATCCAGCAGTCGCCGAACTGGCCGTGGCCGCCGGTCTGCTTCTTGTGCCGGCCCTGGGCCTCGGCTTTCTTCTTGATGGTCTCGAGGTAGGCGACTTTGGGGGCGTGCAGCACCCCCTCCACCCCGAATTTCTTCTTCATCTTCGCCAGCACCACCTCGACGTGCAGATCGCTGTCGCCCGAAAGGATCAGCTCATGCGTCTGCGGATCGCGGCGGTAGTGGATGGTCGGGTCCTCCTCGATGATGCGATGCAGCACCTGCGAGATCTTGTCCTCGTCGGCGCGCGATTTGGGCTCGAGGGCGAACGAGATCGAGGGCTCCGGAAAGGTGAGCTTCGGGTAGACGATGCCGTGCGCCTTGTCGGCCAGCGTGTCGCCGGTGCCGGTCTCCTTCAGCTTGGCGATGGCGGCGATGTCGCCGGCATGCACCTCGGGCACCGGCTGGATCTCCTTCCCCTGCATCAGGACGATCGAGCCGAAGCGCTCCTGGATGTCGCGGCTTTCGTTGTGCACCGTCGTGTCGGAGCGCACCACCCCCGAATAGACCCGGAACAGCGAGATCTTCCCCGAATACTGATCGGCGATCGTCTTGAAAACGTAGGCCGAATACGGCTCCTCCGGCAGCCCCTTGCGCTCCACCGGCGCATGGTCCTTGGGGTTCTCGCCGCGGTACGGACCGCGCTCCCCGGGATTCGGGAGGTAGGCGACGAGGGCGTCGAGGATCGGATGGGCGGCGAGGTTGTGGAGCCCGGCGGCGCAGAAGACGGGGAACAGCCGCCGCGCCTTGACCGCCCGCGTCAGACCGATCGAGAGATCCTGCTGCGACAGCTCCCCGGCGGCGAAGAATTTTTCCATCAATGCATCGTCGACCTCGGCCACCATCTCCATCAGCTTGTCGCGCGCCGCCTTCGCCTCTGCCTGCGCCTCGGCGGGGATTTCGCCCGTCTGGAACGTGCCGCTCTCGTCCGCCGGGTAGGTGATCGCCTTCATGGTCACCAGGTCAACGACCCCCTTGAATCCTTTCTCGGATCCGACCGGCACCTGCACCGGGACCGCCTGGCGTCCCATGGACGCGGCGATCGATTCCATGGCGCGTCCCAGCGAGGCGTTCTCGCGATCCATGCGGCTGACGACGATGAGGGTCGGCAGGTTGAATTCCTGGGTGAAGCCCCAGACCTCCTCGGTCTCCACCTCGACACCGGCCACCCCGTCGACCAGCAGCAGCGCGCCGTCGCAGACCCGCAGGCAGGACCGCGCGTCGGCGATGAACGCGCCGTATCCCGGCGTGTCGATCAGATTCAGCTTGGTCTTCTTCCACTCGGCGTGCGCCAGAGCCGAGGAGATGGTCACTTTGCGGGCGATCTCCTCCTCGTCGTAGTCGGTGACCGTCGTTCCCTGATCCACCTTGCCGAGGCGGTTCACCGCGCCCGAGCTGAACAGCAGCGAGGAGGTGAGGGAGGTCTTTCCCGACGATCCATGCCCGATGATGCCGACATTGCGGATTTCCGAGAGCTCGTAGACCTTCATGGGCACCTCTTCGATCGGCCGCACGGCCGGCCTGAAAGCCGCGCGGGACGGGGCTGCCATCTCATGTGGGCGGAACTATAGCACAGCGATTTCGGAGGTCACAACGCGGGTGTCGGAAGGCGACTAGCGGGTGGCCTTGACCTCGTCGAAGACGGTCTGCACGAGGCCTTTGACCGACGGGCACTTCGGATCGTTGACGATGCACTGGGCGAGGGTGTCGTTCTTGCACCCACATGTACAGAGCTCGCTGTTGATGCGGTGCAGGAATTTCTCCCGGTGCGGCGGATCCAGGGTCGTCAGATCGAAAC
>JAYUCR010000069.1:0-5845 GCA_043740165.1 Acidobacteriota bacterium
ACCGAAGTGTCGCGCGTGTCGACGCGGAACTCGTAGCGCAGGCCGCCGTTGTGCTCGGTGTAGCTGCCGACGTTCGGGTCGCCGACGCGCACGTCGCCACGCTCGTAGGAAAAGAACGGGCCGACCCGCGCTTCGCCCCAGTCGCCGAAGACGCGCCCGACATCGACGTGCGCCTGCTCGGCATTCACCTCGAACTCGCTCGTCGCCAGCTCGTCCTTCCAGAGCGTCAGGCCTTCGCGCTTGGCCTGGACCCACGGGGCGACGAACCAGGCCATGCCGGCATCGAGCGGCTGGTAGAACTGGCTCTGGTACAGCATCGTGTCGCCGATCTGGAAGACGTTCTCCCACTCGCCGCCGCGACGGTTGGCCGCCAGCAGGAGGTGACGGATCGCCAGGGCCCAGGAGTTGTCCGCGTCGGAATCCTGCAGGAACGAGACGCCGAACTGCGCGCTGTTGCGTCCGTAGGGCTTGCCGGGTGTCGTGACGGTGAGCGTGCCGGTGCCGTCCTCGCGATCGAGATCCTCGCGGATGATGCCGAAGTAGTCGAGGCTGTAGAGCCGCATGATGGTGTCGCGGAACGCGTCGGTGTCGAACGGCTTGCCGGTCGGCACGTGCAGCCGGTGCTCCACGATGTCGTCGTCGACGACCGACGCATTGACCAGCTGCACCCGGTCGACGACCGTTTCCTCTATGGGGCGCCGGTGGTGCCGGGCCAGAAACGCGGCCCACGCGGCGTCGTCGACAGCGAAGCGCCGCAGGTCGGCCGCCTCGGCGCGTGCCGCCGCCTCGCCGAGAGCGACTGCCTCTTCCGCGCGGTCGAAATCGGTGAAGGTGATGTCGCCGAGCTGCGGCTGCACCAGGACGTCGCCCTGGCGCAGGCGCTTCAGGTCCTCGATCCGGTTGCCGTAGGTCACGAAGCTGCTCATCTGCCCCAGGATCGAGAACAGCGAGCCGATGTGCTCCTCATCGTACAAGGGGCTCGTGATGTCGACCGCGATGACACTGGTGCCGCCCAGCTGCTGGGCGATCCCGACCGGCAGGTTGGCGGCCGCGCCGCCGTCCACCAGCGAACGTCCGTCGAGCTGGACCGGCGTGAACATCCCGGCGATCGACATGCTGGCCCGCATCGCCGTGGCGAGGCTGCCGTGATCGAGGATGACGGCGTCGCCGCTCTGCAGATCCGCGGCGACGGCGCGGTAAGGAATCGGGAAGGCGTCGAAGTTGCTCTCGCCCGTGGAGCGAATCTCCAGCGAGCGCAGCAGGAGCTCCAGACGCTGGCCGCCGAGGAACGCCTGCGGCAGGTACGGCTTGTAACCCTTGAATCGCAGCCGCGTCGGCACCAGGAAGGTGGTGTCATCCTGCTTGCGCCGGAACGATTTCTCGGTCCGCTCCACCTGGTCGATGAAGACTTCCTTCCATTCGATCTCCCGCAGGAGCTTGTCGATCTCTTCCGGCGACCAGCCGGCGGCGTAAAGGCCGCCGACGATCGATCCCATGCTGGTGCCGACCACCAGATCGACCGGGATGTGCATCTCCTCCAGAACCTTGAGGACCCCGATGTGGGCTGCCCCGCGCGCCCCGCCGCCGCTCAACACGAGGGCCAGCCGCGGCTTCGCCGGCGTGGCTGCCGGCGTGGCTACCTGCGGCGCCTCCTGTGGCACGGGCGTGGTCTCCGGCGCCGGGGGATCGACCGCCGCGCGCGCCGGGAGTCCGGCCCAGGCAGCTAGGGCAGGCAGGAGCATCACGACCGCAAGCCATCGCGCCAGCCATCGGCGGCATCGCGCCGTGGGGCGCCGCGCGCTCACCGGCGTCCGCTCCAAGTCCAGTTTCGGATCTCGGGCATGTCTTCTCCGTGGCGCACGATGTACTCCTTGTGTTCGGCGAGCCGCTCGCGCACCCAGCGCCGCAGGCGGGCGGCCCGTGTCCGGAGGCGCGGCACGCGGCGGACGACGTCGGCGATCAAGTGGAAGCGGTCCATCTCGTTGAGCACGGTCATGTCGAACGGGGTCGTGGTGGTCCCTTCCTCTTTATAGCCGCGGACGTGCAGGTTGCGGTGGCCGCGGCGGCGGTAGGTGAGCCGATGGATCAGCCAGGGGTAGCCGTGGAACGCGAAGACGATCGGCCGGTTCGTGGTGAACAGACGATCGAAATCGTGGTCGGGCAGGCCGTGCGGGTGCTCGCTGCCGGGTTGGAGCTTCATCAGGTCGACCACGTTCACCACCCGCACGCGCAGATCGGGCGCCAGCCGGCGCAGGGTCTCGACGGCGGCCAGGGTCTCGAGTGTCGGCACGTCGCCGCAGCAGGCCATCACCACGTCGGGAGGGCCGCCCTGTCCGCTCCCGGCCCACTCCCAGATGCCGAGTCCGGCCGCACAGTGTCTCACGGCGGCGTTCATGCTCAACCACTGCGGCGCTTTCTGCTTGCCGGCGACCACCACGTTGACGTAGTCGCGGCTGCGCAGGCAGTGGTCGGTCACCGAGAGAAGCGTGTTGGCGTCGGGAGGGAGATAGACGCGGATCACGTCGGCCTTCTTGTTGACGACGTGGTCGAGAAATCCCGGGTCCTGGTGGCTGAAACCGTTGTGATCCTGGCGCCAGACGTGCGACGTGAGGAGGTAATTGAGCGACGCGATCGGCCGCCGCCACGGGATGCCGCGCGCCACCTTCAGCCACTTGGCGTGCTGATTGAACATCGAATCGACGATGTGGATGAACGCCTCGTAGCAGCTGAAGAACCCGTGTCGGCCGGTGAGCAGGTACCCCTCCAGCCAGCCCTGGCAAAGATGCTCGCTCAGCACCTCCATGACGCGGCCGCCGGCGGAGACGTGGTCGTCGTCGGCGTGGCGGGCCGCGGTGGAGCAGCGATCGGTGGCTTCGAAGACGGCGCTCCAGCGGTTCGAGGTGGTCTCGTCCGGTCCGAAGATACGGAAATTGCGCTGCGCGGCGTTGCGCCGCAGGACGTCGCGGAGGAATTCCCCCTGCACCCGCGTCGCCTCCGCCTCCGCGCCCCCCGGCCGTCGCACCGTCACCGCGAAGCGGCGGAAGTCGGGCAGCCGGAGAGGGCGCAGGAGCGCGCCGCCGTTGGCGTGCGGGTTGGCGCTCATCCGCAGCGCTCCGCGGGGCGCCAGGGCCGTGAGGGCCGCGACCGGACGGCCCCGATCGTCGAACAGCTCGCGCGGGCGGTAGCTCCTCATCCAGCGCTCGAGGATGCGCACATGCTCCGGCCGATCCATGTCGCCGACCGGCACCTGGTGGGCGCGAAACGTCCCTTCGATCTTCAGGCCGTCGACCCGCTTCGGGCCGGTCCATCCCTTCGGCGTGCGCAGGACGATCATCGGCCAGGGCTTTCGCGTCCGGAAGCCGCGGGCGCGCGCGCCGCGCTGCAGGGCGCGGATCTCGTCGCAGACGGTGTCGAGGGTCCGCGCCATGGCGCGGTGGACGCGGGCCGGATCGGATCCCGAGACGAAGCGCGGCGCGTATCCGTAACCGCGCAGCAGGCTCACCAGCTCGGCCCGCGGCAGGCGCGCCAGGACGGTGGGCCCGGCGATCTTGTAGCCGTTGAGGTGCAGGATCGGCAGCACCGCCCCGTCGCGTTCCGGGTTGAGGAACTTGTTCGAGTGCCACGAGGCTGCCAGGGGGCCGGTCTCCGCCTCGCCGTCGCCGACGACCGCCACCGCCAGCAGATCTTGGTTGTCGAAGACGGCTCCGTAGGCGTGCAGGAGGGAGTAACCCAGCTCGCCCCCTTCGTGGATCGATCCGGGCGTTTCCGGGGCGACGTGGCTCGGGATGCCGCCCGGGAACGAGAACTGGGTGAACAGCCGCTTCATCCCCGCGCCGTCCCGCGACACGTGCGGATAAACCTCGCTGTAGGTCCCCTCCAGCCAGGCGTTGGCCACGATGGCCGGACCGCCGTGCCCGGGGCCGGTGACCAGGAGGACCGACAGGCGGCGCTCGCGGATCACCCGGTTGAGATGCGCGTAGAGGAAGTTGAGACCGGGGGTCGTTCCCCAGTGGCCCAGAAGCCTCGGTTTGATATGCCGGCGCTTCAGCGGCGCGGTCAGGAGCGGGTTGTCGTACAGATAGATCTGCCCGACCGAGAGGTAATTCGCGGCGCGCCACCAGGCGTCGATCCGCGACAGCGTCGCGGGCGCGATGGGTCGGCGACGAGCGCCGGCACGGATCATCGGCGGATCATCGCAGGAGGCATCGCGCTACCGCGCGCTCGCGCCGGCGGCGCGCAGGGCGCCCAGGACGATCTCCTGCGCCTGCTCGACGATCGCTTTGAGGTGCGACTCGTCCTTCAGGCTCTCGGCGTACAGCTTGTAAACGTTCTCGGTTCCGGAGGGGCGGGCGGCGAACCAGCCGTTTTTCGCGACGACCTTGAGGCCGCCGATCGGCGCGTCGTTGCCGGGGGCGCGGGTCAGCTTCGCCTCAATCGGCTCGCCGGCGAGCGTGCTCGCGGTCACCGCCTCCGGCGAGAGCTTCCTGAGCGCCGCCTTCTGCTCCGGGGTGGCGGGGGCGTCGATGCGGGTGTAGCAAGGGGAGCCGAAGCGCGCCACGAGGTCGCGGTGGTGCGCGGAAGGATCCTTCCCGGTGACCGCCGTGATCTCCGCAGCCAGCAGTCCGAGGAGCGGCCCATCCTTGTCGGTGGTCCAGGTAGAGCCGTCGCGGCGCAGGAACGCGGCGCCCGCGCTCTCCTCGCCGCCGAAGCAGCAGGTGCCGTCGTGCAGTCCCGGCGCGAACCACTTGAAGCCGACCGGCACCTCGAACAGGCGTCGGCCGGCCCCCTGCACGACCCGATCGATCAGGGCGCTGCTGACGAGGGTCTTGCCGATCACGGCGGAGGCCGGCCACGACGGCCGCTGCGCCAGCAGGTACTGGATGGCGACCGCGAGGTAATGGTTCGGGTTCATCAGCCCGGCGGAGGGGGTGACGATGCCGTGGCGATCGGCGTCGGTGTCGTTGCCGCAGGCGATGTCGAAGCGATCCTTCATGCGGACGAGGCCGGCCATGGCGTACGGGCTCGAGCAGTCCATGCGGATTTTCCCGTCGTAATCGACGCACATGAAGCCGAAGGTCGGATCGACGCGGTCGTTGACCACCGTGATGTCGAGGCCGAGCAGGTCGCGCATCGCCCCCCAGTAGTCGACCGCGGCGCCGCCCAGCGGATCGACCCCCAAGCGGACCCCGGAGGCGCGGATGGCGTCCACGTCGATCACCTGTGCCAGATCGCGCACGTACGGCTGGATGAAATCCTCCTCGTGCGTCGTGGCGGCGCTCAGCGCGGCGGCGAACGGCAGGCGCCGGACCTCGCGGTTGCCGGAGCGCAGCAGGGAGTTGGCGCGATCCTGGACGGCGTCGGTGATGTCGGTGTCGGCGGGGCCGCCCTCGGGCGGGTTGTACTTGAAGCCGCCGTCGCGCGGCGGGTTGTGCGACGGCGTGATGACGATGCCATCGGCGAGGCCGGTGGCGCGCCCACGGTTCCAGGAGACGATGGCGCGCGAGATCGCCGGCGTCGGCGTCACGGCGCGGGCGCGCCGCGCGTCCGTGGAGAGGGCCCCGGCCGCGGCGCCCGCGGCGCCGCCCGCGCCCGCGGGGGGCTGCAGGATCGTCTCGACGCCGTTGGCCGCCAGGACCTCGAGTGCTGTCCGCTCGGCCGGAGCCGATACGGCATGCGTGTCCTTGCCGAGAAAGAGCGGGCCGGTGATGCCGGCGCCCTTGCGGTGGTCGCAGATCGCCTGGGTCATCGCCAGGATGTGCGCCTCGTTGAACGATCCGTCGAGCGGCGATCCGCGGTGGCCGCTGGTGCCGAAGGCAACGAGCTGCCGCGGGTCGGACGGATCGGG
>JAYUCR010000070.1:0-5804 GCA_043740165.1 Acidobacteriota bacterium
CTCCTGCTTCCGCCTCGTTGGTCGACTCGCGCGTCGGCCCGGATCTCGGACTCGAGGGTCACCGGCGCAGCGACGACTGGCAGCTGGCGCATCTCTACGCGCCGGAGGTGGTCACCCCCGGATCGCGCATGCCGGCGTCGCGGCACCTGTTCACCATCGGCGAGGGGGGGCTGCCGCGGCCAGGTGACGACGCGCTGCACCTGATCGCCTATCTCCAGGCCCTGGGGCGTGAACGGCGCGACGTCTGGGCCGAGTTCCGATCGGGGGAGCCTGAGATCCCGGCGCCCGCCGAGGTGGCGGATGCGACACGTCTGCAGCGCGGGCGGCAGCTCTACGGGGAACACTGCGCCGCCTGTCACGGCGACGCGGGGAACGGGCGCGGCCCGGCGTCCCCGCTGCTGCTCTTCCCGCCGCGCGATTTCACCGCGGGGGAGTACCGATTCCGGAGCGGAGCGAGGGGTGACCCGGTGCGCGATGCCGACCTGTTCCGGACCATCACCCTGGGCACAGGGATCGGCGCGGCGATGCCGGCTTTCTACTTCCTGGCCGCGGAGGATCGCTGGGCCCTGGTGAGGCGGATCCGGGAATTCTCGCCGGCGCTGCGCGGGAGGGAGATCACGATCGCACACTTGGGAGCCCCGGACGGCGCCACACCGCGTTCCGAGCGGGGCGGGGAGGCGGCGGGGTCCTCCGGGCCGGGCGACCCGGCGCGCGGCCGCGCGCTTTGGGATGAGATGGGATGCGCGGCGTGCCACGGCCCGCGGGGCGCCGGGATGGCGCGCGAGGCGGCGCAGGCGTCGTGGACCGACGGGCAGGGGGTCGTGGTGCCGCGCTCCGGCGACCTGCGGCATCCCTGCGCGCAGCGCGGAGGGGGTTCCGAGGCGGCGTTCCGGCGCTCCGTGCTGCGAGGAGTCGGAGCCGCGATGCCCTCCTTCGCCGACGCGCTCGCCGCGGAGCCGGACCCGATCGCCGCCCTGCGCGCCTTCCTGCAGGCCCAGGACGAGCCGGATCGGCCCGACGAATCGCCCGCGCCATAAAAAAAGGCGGACCTTCCGGTCCGCCCGAATCACATTCCGCGTGCGGGGTCGATCTACTTGGCGGCGTACTCGAAGTCGGCCGTGACCGAGCCGGTCGCCGGCACGGTCACCTGCCTGGTCTGCTTGCCGAGCTTCTCGTGCCAGTATTCCAGCGTGTAGGTGCCGGCCGGGACGTCGGCGATCTTGAACGTTCCCGCGGCGTCCGACAGGGCGTAGTAGGGGTTGCCGGCCACCACCACCCAGCCGCTCATCCAGGAATGCACGTCGCAGGAGATGCGGAAGATCTCCGGCTTGGCGAAGGTCTCCGTCATGACCTTCTTGAACTTCGGCTGCGCCTTGTTGAAGGAGACGTTGTCCTTCGACCAGGTGTGGATGTTGTGCAGGATGCCGTCGTCGTTGACGATGTCGACCGGGGCGCCGGCGGGAACGATGTTGACGCGCGGCACGAACCGGCAGCCGTTCTGATCGATGACGGTGTTCTTGGCGGGGGCCGCCATCTTCTTGCCGTCCTTCGGATCGGCCACGTCGACCACCACGTTCTTGACCCCCTTGTCGGCGGCCACCACGAGGGAATCCTCCACGTGCTCCACCTTGCCGCAGACCGCCTGGTCCTTGGTCACGGCGATCTTTTTGGGAGCCGGGCAAACTCCGGCATACTTCACCTTGCCGATGATGTCGCCGGCCAGCGCGGTCCGGGCCGCGAAGGCGACGGTCAGTGCGATGATCAGTAGGGCGTGGGTGCGTCTTGCATTCATGGTCAGGTCTCTCCTCTTCAGGGCTGCGCGCCCGTCATCCCGGCGCGCTTCTGCCCAAGTGTGAACACGTACTGCGACAAGGCGTCAATCTGGCGATCGGGGTCGCCGTCGAGGACGTCCGGCGGTGCCGAGCCCCTGGGATCGGCCGGATCGTAGAAGGTCGGCATCCGGGTCCCCGGCATCAGCTTCTGCGGGTCCTTGATCCAGCGGGCGATCCAGTCGGGGTTCAACCGCTCGTGCGCCATCATGAGATCGGGAGCCCAGCCTTCCGGCGGGCCCTGCGGCTTCTTCGCCCCCTGCTGATGGCAGTTCCAGCAGTTGAAGTAATCGGGGGTGAACATCCGGAGCGCCGCCTGCATCTGCGGGCCGGCCGGCGGCCGGTGATCGAAGGTCTCGAACGGGAAGGTCCTCTTGTCCCGGGCCGCGAAGTGCGACACCAGGCCGCTCGCCTCCTGATCGGTGAAGTGGAAGGTCGGCATGCGGGCCGACAACCACGGCCGGATCGGGGTCGGGTTCTTGAGGAACGCGAACAGCCAGTCGGGCTGCACCTTGTCTCCTTCGCCGTCGATGATCGGCGGCGCGAAACTGGGGGCGAGCGAAACCGCCTCCTCCTCGCTGTGTCCTTCGTTCATGAGATTACGCGCGATGCTGTCGCGGATGGATCCCCCCTGCCCGTCGAGGATGTGACAACCCTGGCAATTGTAGTCGCGTACCAGCCGGCGGCCCACCTCGACCGCCTCCTCGCGCGGGTTCAGGCGGCGCACGATGTCGAGCGACATCTTCTCCTTGGTGAGGGCCTGCAGGACCATCGTCACCGAGGCGGCGTCGGCGTCGTTGAGCTCGTACTGCGGCATCCGCAGCCGGTCGTAGAAGGTCGCCACCCGGCCCTCGTCGAACGATCGCGGCGACTTGAGCTTCTGGAAGAACCAGGCGGGCGAGGTGTGGTCGATCTGGTGCTGGAAGCCGAAGAACAGCAGGTCGGGATGCTTGCTCCCTTCTTCCGAGAGATCGGTGCCGATCTGCGGGGTTTTCTCGAAGCCCGGGATCAGGTGGCAGCCGAAGCATCCGTAGCGCGAGATGGTGCGCTCGCCCAGCAGGACGTCGCGCTCGCCGTCGGTCATCTTGTCGATCGCCGCCTGCGCGTCCGCCGGCGTCTGCCGCTGCGACAGAAACGCCAGGAGCGCCGCGTCGCGCGCCGCCGGCTGCGGCACCGGGGGAGCGACCTGCTCGGCGGCCGGTGTCGTGTCGGTGAGCGTCATCAGATACGCGGTGATGTCGAGAGCCTCCTGCTCGGTCAGGCGCAGGTCCGGCATCCGGGTCGCGGGGTTGTAGGCGCGGGGGTTGCGGATCCACTGGTAGATCCACTCCGGCCGGGCCTTGCTGCCGATGTGCGACAGGTCGGGGCCGAATCTTCGCTCCCACGCGATCGGATCGGCAGCCTCCAGGCGGTTGCGGGCCTGCAGGACGTCGGCCGTAACCTCGGAATCCTCGATCGCGTGGCACCCCATGCAGCCGACCGTCGACACCAGGTGCTGCCCCCGGGCGATGTCGCCCTTCCCCGGCAGCGTCGGATACTTCAGCGGCTCCGCCTTGGCTTTGAGATAGGCGACGATCCCCAGGATCTCGGCATCCTCGCGAACCTTGTCCTCGTCGGCCTGGTTGTTCATCAGGCCGAAGAAGCGCGGCATGCGGGTGCTGTGCCGGAACGCCTTGGGGTTCTTGATCCAGCGCCCCATCCATTCCGGGGTGGTCTTGGCGGTGATATGGACGAGGGTCGGCGCCACCTTGGGCCGATCGGCGAAGCCGCGCATCTTGTGGCAGCCGTAGCACCCGACGCGCTCGACGATCTGCAGGCCGCGGTTCAGGTGGTCGGCCTGCGGGACGTTCACGACCCCCTGGTGGCACTTCAGGCACCCGGCTTCGATGCGGCTCTTCGGGAGCATCGGCTGATCCCAGTAGTGATCGCGGGCCCAGTCGTATTTTTTCTCCCAGGCGGCTTTTTCCTCGGGGCTGTCCGGGATGTGGACCGCGTAGCTGAATTCCACCGCCCGATCGCGGCCGTAATGGCACGGCGTGCAGCCGAAGCGATCGACCGGGTGGGGCGACGAGCTGCCGGTGAACAGCTCGAGGCGCGGATGGGTCTTGAACGGCTGCTCGAACGACTCGTAGCCGGCCTTTTCGGCCGCCATGTGGCAGGTCTGGCAGCGATCGGCGCGCGGGATCCGCGTGAAGTTGATGTCCAGCGGCTCGCGCTCCAGGACCACCTGCTGGATGCGGATGGTGGGGGCGATGAAATCGAGCAGCGGCGCGTTGAGGAGCGACACCGCCGCTTTCATCAAGCCGGTCGGCGCCACCGTGCTGAGCTTCTTGTTGAGACGCTCGATGACCGATTCGAGCTGGTCGATCTTCTTCTGGGTCGCGTCGATCTGGCCGTTGATGGCCCGCGCGGCAGCGACCGCCTCGCCCTTGTGCGTGTCGTGCTCGATGAGCGCTATGCGCAGCGTCTCCATGCGCGCCTGGAGATCCGCCATCTCCTTCGCCAGGGCCGCGGCGCGGGGCGAGGAGGTGTGCGCCGCCTCTTCATAGTCGAACTTGACGGCGTCGAGCGTCGACTTGATCTTGCGGAAGGCCAGGTCGTCGCGGTAGATCTCCTTGTCCATCTGGGCGACGCGCCCTTCGGCCTCCTTGAGACCGGCGGCATGCTCCTCCGTCCCCTTGCGGGCGGCGGCCAGCTCGGCCTCGAGGTCGGCGAGCGCTTTCGGGTCGACCGCCTTCTCCGCCGTCCCGATGTCGTCGCGGGTCTTCTGCGCATCGAGGCGGAAGAAGCGCGCCTGGTAGCTCTTCCATCCGCGGTGGTAGTCGTCCCAGGTCATCCAGACCAGGACGACCAGCATCAGGATGCTGCTCACCGCGAACAGGGTGTTGAGCGGCCCCGTCGGTCTCATCGTGGCGTCGGTGGTCTTCGGCACAAGCCCTCTTCAGATGTTGAAGAAGATCTCCGGCATGGTGACCAGATAGTGCATGTTGAACATCCAGCGCAGCAGCATCTTGATCGGCAGCGACATCATCGTCAGGCCCAGGATCACCATGATGTGGAAGCGGGCCGGCCCCATCTTCTCCAGGAAGCGCTTCAACGGTCCGCGCGCCAGGAGCGGCGGCAGGGCGAGGAAGTAGGCCGCCACGAGGATGAGGCCGAAGATCTCGCGCACGAACATGTTCTTCGGCAAACCGGTGCCCAGGAGGTTCACCCAGATGATCTGGGACAGATCGATATTGATGAGCGGCACCACCTTGTGGACGTCCCAGTACTCGAACGGGCCGAAGAAATTCTGGTTCGGGCCGCGCAGGAAGGTGCCGATGACGATGAGCCAGACCCACAGCACCGCGAACCCGAACAGGAAGATCGCCACTTCCCGCCGGCGCTCGCGAAAGGTGTAGTAGCCGTTGCCCTTCGGGTTGACGTCGATGTACGGGATCGCCATCAGCCCGACGATGATCAAGCCCGGCAGGAGCACGCCGGCGATCCAGGGGTCGAAGTAGACCAGCATCTCCTGCAGGCCGAGGAAGTACCAGGGCGCCTTGCTGGGGTTCGGGGTCTTGGCCGGGTTGGCCGGCTCCTCGATCGGCGCTTTCAGGACGATCGACCAGATCACCAGGAAGACGGTGAACAGGATCATGCAGATGAACTCGGTATAAACCAGGTCCGGCCAGACGAGCACTTTCGGATCGCCGGCCTCGTCCTTCTCGATCAGCGCCAGGCCTGCCGCCGTGCGGCGGTCGTTCTCGCGCCCCTGCTGCAGCGAAAACCAGACGAAGAAGACCACCAGGAAGATCATCCCGGCGATCGGCACGTTGTCGGGCTTCAGCACGATCTTCTGGAAGTTCGGATCGAAGCAGGCGGCCACGAACAGCCCCCCGATCGCCGCGAGCGCAATCCCGAACGTCCGGGGACGGTAGATCCCTGCCAGGGGACGGGTAAGGCTGCGCACCCAGCGCGGGCCGACCTCCCCCG
>JAYUCR010000071.1:0-2366 GCA_043740165.1 Acidobacteriota bacterium
GAAGCGGCGGTGAGCGTCGGGGTTCCGGTGCTGCCGGGGAGCAAGGGAGCGCTGCAGACCGACCAGGAGGCGATCCGGATGGCGGCGAGGATCGGGTACCCGGTCATCGTGAAGGCGAGCGCCGGCGGGGGCGGCCGCGGGATGAGGGTCGTCCGCGACGCGGAGCAGCTCCTCCCGTCGATCTCCGCGGCGCGCACCGAGGCGCAGGCCGCGTTCGGCGTGCCCGACGTCTACGTCGAGAAGTACCTCAAGAATCCCCGCCACATCGAGTTCCAGGTGCTCGGTGACTCGTTCGGCCATGTGGTCCACCTGGGAGAGCGCGAGTGTTCCATCCAGCGGCGCCACCAGAAAATCCTGGAGGAGTCTCCCTCCACCGCCCTCAATCCCAAGCTGCGCCGGCGCATGGCCGAGGCGGCGCTCAAGCTGGCGCGCTCGGTCGGGTACCAGAACGCCGGCACCCTGGAATTCCTCCTCGACGAGGACGGCCGGTTCTATTTCATGGAGATGAACACCCGCATCCAGGTCGAGCACCCGGTCACCGAGATGGTCACCGGGATCGACCTGATCAAGGAGCAGATCAAGATCGCCGCCGGGGAATCCCTCGGGTTCCGCCAGGAGGACATCCTGCACACCGGGCACTCCATCGAATGCCGGATCAACGCCGAGGATCCGGTCACCTTCGTGCCGTCGCCCGGCACGATCACGACCTTCCACCTCCCCGGCGGCCCGGGCGTCCGCGTGGACACCGCGGCGCACCCGGAATGTCGCATCCCTCCCTACTACGATTCGATGATCGCCAAGCTGATCACGCGCGGCAACAACCGCATGGAGGCGATCTCGCGCATGCGCCGATCCCTCGAGGTGATGGTGGTCGAGGGGATCAAGACCAACATCTCCCTGCACCGCCGCGTCCTCAGCGACCCCGATTTCGTCCGCGGCAATTTCGACACCGGCTTTCTCGAGCGCCTTCTCGAGCACAAGGATGACGCCGTCACAGCGTCATGAGGCCGCATGACCCCGACACGCGGCACGGTGTTTCTGGTCGGGTTCATGGGAGCGGGGAAGACGACCGTCGGCCGCGCGCTGGCGCGGATGCTGGCGTGGGATTTCGTCGACCTCGACGAACGGATCGTCGAGGTCGAGCACCGCAGCATCGCCGCCATCCTGGGCAGCGCCGGCGAGCCGTACTTCCGGGCCCTCGAAGCGCGGCTGCTGGACGAGCTGCGGGGGCGCACGCGGCTGGTGGTCGCCTGCGGCGGCGGCACCTACGCGCACGAGCCGTCGCGATCGCGCATCGACTCCATGGGGGTGGCCGTCTGGCTGCAGGTCCCGTTCGCCCTCGCCCTGTCCCGCTGCGAAGGGGGCGTGACACGCCCGCTGCTGCGCGATCCCTCGCAGGCCGAGACCCTGTACCACGCCCGGCTGCCGGCCTACCGCAAGGCACCCCTGCGGCTCGAGGCGGAAGGGATGACTCCCGAGGAGGCGGCGGAGCGCATCGCCGCTCTCCTTTGAGGGGTCATGGGGCGGTGCGACCTGGACGGAGGGCCGCATGACGCTACTGCAGGCGCACCGGATCCTGATGGGGACCGCCGTCCTGCTGTTCGTGCTGTACGCGGGGCTGGCGCTGTCGGGACGGCTGCCGGTGGGGGGCGGACGGGCGAGGGCGGTGCAGGGCGGGGTGGCGCTTCTGGTCGCGGGCGGTCTCGGCGCCTATCTTTGGAACGTCGGCCGGGGCGGACCGCCTCCCGGCTCGTCGTAGGAGTGTGCCCAAGTATTGGCATGGGCCGCGCGAATACTCGGACACACTCCTAGGGAGGATGATGTGATCAAACTGTTCGACAACGAGGACGACAGCGAAATCGGCCGGATCACCGAGTCTCAGCTGGACCTGTTTCAGGAGGAGCTGGTCGAGGAAACCATCGACGCCACCACGTACGAGCTCTCGCCCGCCTCCATCGATCGCCTGGAGATGAATGGCGCCGAGCCCGATCTGATCGAAATGCTGCGCAAGGCGATGGGATCGCGCACCTCGATGGAGGTGCGTTTCGATCTGGGGTGACCGGAACGGCCGCCCGCCCACCCGCCTCAGCCGACCCACCACCACGAGGCATAGAGCGCCATGAGCAGCCCCTGGATCGGGAAGAGGAATGCTGTCCAGGCCGTCTGCCGTCGCTCGCTCGTGGCGGTGGCTCCCAGCAGGAGCGGGAAGGGATAGATCGCCGCCGCGAAGCGCGTGAACGACCAGAGCGTCGATCCGAGCGGTAACAGGATGGCGGCGGTGGCGTAGATCGCATCCGAGCGCCGCAGCCTCAGGAACATCCAGGGAATCGAGACGACGAGCGCCAGGGCGACGACGAGATCAATCG
>JAYUCR010000072.1:0-2366 GCA_043740165.1 Acidobacteriota bacterium
CCGGCCGGACTCTCGCTTCCGGATGGCGACGGCGCGGCGTCCCCTGCAGGCGCCGCGGCCCGGATCGCCGGCTGCTCCGATCCCGCCGGCGGCGGTCCGGCGCAGCCGCAGAGATCGTCGACCGATTCGATGACGGCGCGACGGCCGCCGAGAACCACGACGAAATCGGCCTGCGTGAGCCCGCGCAGCGGGTGTCCCTCCTTGTCGACCGCTTCGACCTCGAGGAGCATCAGCCGCACCTCGGAGCGCTCGATCAGGCCGGACGCCGCCGGGGCGGAGCCGCCCTCCCCCGCCGGAGCCGCGGGCGGTGCCGCGGCTGCGACCTGCAGCATCGCAAGCGCCAGCGCGATCACGTGGGATGGCGCGAGAGCCTGTCGAAGGCAACGCATCGTCGATTCCCCGGGGGTGGGCGGCGAGGTGCCGGAAGCATACCGCATCGGCCCGTCCACGGCGTCTCGTTGGCGTGTGCCATACTCCGGCCATGACGCCCTTCACGGTCGAGCCGAAGGTCCGCTGTCCGGAATTCCCGCCGGAGTCCACCTGGCTCAACGTTTCCCGGCCGTTGAGCCTCGCCGAAGATCTGCGCGGCTGCGTCGTGGTGCTCGATTTCTGGACCTACTGCTGCATCAACTGCATGCATGTCCTTCCGGTCTTGGCGCGGATCGAGGAGCGCTTCCGTGGGCGGCCGCTGGTCGTCATCGGGGTGCACTCGGCGAAGTTCATCTCGGAGAGGGACCCGGAGAACATCCGCAAGGCGATCGGGCGGCATGCCGTGGCGCATCCGGTCGTGGTCGATTCGGAGCACGACATCTGGGAGCAGTTCGCGGTGCGCGCCTGGCCGACGCTCGTGCTGGTGGACGCGGAGGGGTACGTGCGGCAGACCTTGCCCGGGGAGGCGCGTGAGGCCGACCTGGCCGCGGCGATCGAGACGTTGCTCGAGGAGGGGGCGGGGCGCGGCGTGCTCGCTCCGGAACCTCCGGACATCGCACCCGACCCGGAGAAGGACGAGACCTTCCTGAGATTCCCCGCGAAGATCCATGTCCAGGGCGACCGCCTCTTCATCGCCGACAGCGGCCACAACCGGATCGTCATCGCCGCGCGCGACGGCCGGGTGCAGGCGATCGTCGGCGAAGGCGGCGCGGGCGCTCACGACGGCGAGGCGGCCCAGGCCTCGTTCCACAATCCGCAGGGGATGGCGGCGCTCGACGGCACGCTGTTCGTGGCCGACACCGGTAATCATCTGATCCGCGCCATCGATCTCGAGACGCTGCGCGTGCGCACCATCGCCGGCACCGGACGGAAGGGCGAGGGGGTGGCGGGCCGCCCCGGCGACGACCCGCGCGCCATCGCGATGCGCTCTCCCTGGGCCCTCCTGGCGCTGCAGCGGCAGTTGCTGATCGCCATGGCCGGCAGCCATCAGATCTGGGTCTACGACCTGGACGACAACTCGATCGGCCCGTGCGCCGGCAGCGGGCGCGAGGATCACATCGACGGCCCGGCGCGCGAGGCGGCACTGGCGCAGCCGAGCGGCCTGGCACGCTCCGGCCGTCACGTCTTCATCGCCGACAGCGAGGTGAGCAGCATCCGGGCCTTCGACATGCAGGAAGGGGTGGTGCAGACGATTGTCGGGCACGGGCTGTTCGATTTCGGCGATCAGGACGGGGCGCCGCAGAACGTCCTCCTGCAGCATCCGCTCGACGTCGCCGTCGACGGCAACGTCCTGTACGTCGCCGATTCCTACAACAACAAGGTCAAGGCGATCGCCTTCGGATCGATGGAGACGCGCACCGCCTTCGGCGACGGGAGGCGCGCGACGCTCCACGAGCCGGGCGGGCTGGCGATCGACCAGGGGCGGGTCCTGATCGCCGACACCAACAACCACCGCATCCTGATCGGCGACCCGGCCAAAGGCTCGCTCGAAGAGCTGACACTCCGGGCCGGGACAGGCTTCTAGGACCGCCCGTACTCCGCGGCGAGGATCGTCAGATCGTCCTCGTGGGGCCGGCCACCGGCGTGCTTGGTCGCCCCCTTCATGACCCCTTCCACGAGATCCTCGATGCGCCCGCGGCCGGCGGCCATGTCCCCGAGGAGCCGCTCGCGGCCGTATTCGTGGCCGGCCGGGTCGCGCACCTCGTACAGGCCGTCGGAGTAGAGGACGAGGCGATCCCCCGGGCCGAAGGGATGGCGCTGCTCCGGATCCTTCGACAGCCCGATGCCGTACGACAGGAGCGGTGTCGTCGCCCAGAGCTGCGCCGGCTCGTGCCCCGGCCCCCAGACCAGCGCGGGCGGATGCCCGGCGTTGAGGTACTGCAGCGTGCGCCGCTTCGGATCGATGATCCCGATGAACATGGTCACCACCCGGTGCT
>JAYUCR010000073.1:0-14380 GCA_043740165.1 Acidobacteriota bacterium
GCGCGCGCGCCGGCGCGCCGCGCGGGCCGACGGACCGGCCCGATTCCGGCGCATCGCGAAGACCAGCGCCGGACTGCGGCCCTTCGCCATCTATCTCGACCTGGTGCCGCTGACCCTGGCCCCCGGCGGCGAGGCCCGCCGCACCTGGATCGCGTCGCTCGATCCGGACGCCGCCCTGCGTCTGCTCGACGTCGCGGTGGCGCTCTTCCTCTGACTACCGCTCCGTCCAGCGGTGCGGCGCCGCCTTCGCCAGCGCCGCGCGGAGGCGCGCCGAAGCGCCGCCGTCGTGCAGGGAAGAACGCAGGAGATCGTCGCGCGCGCCGCTTTCCTTCAGGCTCGCGAACATGTGATCGTCATCGGCGAGGAACAGCGTTCCGCGCGGGTAGCGCGCCGCGAGCGCGACCGCCGTGCGGTAGTCGACGGTGTGGTCCCAGCGGCCGGCCAGGACGAAGACCTCCGTCTCGAGGCGGTGCGGCGCCGACCGGTCGATGGCAGGGGCCGGGATCCTGCTCTCGGCCTGGAGCGCCAGGAGCGGCGCCGCGAAGTTGCGCTGGTTTTCGAGGTCGGGGTAGACCGCCTCCGTCGACCGCAGCCGATCCAGGGCCCCCGCCGGAAAGAACAGCTCGTATTCGCGGACGCGGATCGGGATCCCCTCCTTGGCCTCGAAGAAGGCCCGAACCTCTTCGACCTGGTATTCCTTGCGGGCCCGGGCATAGCGCTCCTCGTCGCCCGCCGCCACGGCGCGGATCAGATCGGCGCGCTCGGCCTGCAGGCGTTCTGGCGGGACGAAGAAGTTCTGCCTCTGCAGCGTCATGATGAGCGTGGCCCGGTCCTCGGCATGGCGCGCCAGGGCCGATTTGAGGGCCTCGTGCAGGGCCGGATCGGTCGCGCCGATCTCGTCCCAGAATCGATCGCTGTTGAGCCCCAGGGCCCCGACCTCGAACGGATCGACCGGGCAGGCGGTGAAGGCCCGCGAGACGTATTCCCCGTGCCGCGCCAGGTGCTGGTGCACCAGGAACGCGCCGCCCGAGGCCCCGTAGAGCATCACCTTGCCGCGGCGGCCGAGGAGATCGACGCGCACCGCCTCGATGTCCTCGATCCACTGATCGCTGCGGAACAAGCGCCAGGCGCTCATCCAGTCGGGGGTGCCGTCGCCGTTTCGGGCCGCCTCGATGAAGGCCGGGGTCGCCCCGCGCCCGATGATTCCGACGACGTTGAACTCGGGGCCGAATTCCTCCTTCTGGAGGCCGGCCATCGCTCCTTTCCGTACATAAAACTGCTGCCCGTCGGCGATCACCAGCACCGTCGGCTTGGCCGGATCGAAGGGGGCGCCGAGCTCGTAGTCCAGCGCGGCGCGCGCTCCGTGCGGCTCGGCATGATCGAGCGGGACGAGCAGGCTGCGCGTGATCGGTTCCGTCCCCTCCTCGGCCCGCACGACGATCGGCGAGAAGCCACCCAGGACGATCAGCAGCCCGCAGATCGCGGCCCTCCGCCGTGAAGAAAAAAAGCCCGGCGCCCGTCTCGGGGCGCCGGGCCGATCGTGCCCGGGCGGGATCGGAGTATCAGGCACGATGTCCCTCGATCGACGCGGCGCTATTCGCCGGCCGACTGCTGCATCTCGATGCGGATGCGGCGTGCCTCCTCGACGGCGCGCCGGATCGCATCCTTGTCGCTCTGCTGCCGATCGCGGATCGGCGTCGCGGGGGCTTCGCCGGGTGTTGCAACCTCCTGGTCGCTGTCGCCGGCCGAACCGTCGTCGCTCTCATCGATCGCCTCGGAGCCCTCCTCGGCGGCCTGCCGGGCCGCCTCGATCGCCCGGCGGCTGACGTCGGCCGCCTGACGCGCCCAGTCGCCCTGGTGGCGCCGCACTTCGTCCAGCGCGCGCCGCACCTCGTCACGTGAGATGCGGCCCGCCTCGGCCTGCGCCGTGCGCGCCTGGCTCAGCGCGCGCTCGACCTCGCGCTGAATCTCCCGGTCGAAGGCCGGGTTGCCGGGATGCCGCCCCTGCGAGGATTTCGACTCGGGTGGAACCGGAATCGTGAGCGTCTGCTCCCGCCGGTCGCGCACCACCGTCAGCTTGAATTCCTTGCCGCGGCGCTGCCGCATGGCAAGGTGCAGGTCCCCCTCGTCGGTGACCTTCTCGTCGTCGACCCGGATGATCACGTCCCCGGCGCGCAGGCCGGCGGTGTCGCCGGCGCCTCCCTTGGCCACCGAGCGCACCAGCACCCCGCCTCCCTGCTTGACGCCGAAGAATTCCGCCAGCTGCTCGCCGACGGTGTCGACCATGGCGCCGAGGCGCGGGCCGCCCATCGGTCCGCCGAGCATCGCCAGCCCTTCCAGACCGGGAATGTCGAGATCGAACTCGGGCGGCTCCGGGGCGTCGGGCGTCTCCGGCGTGTCGGGTGGCTCGGGCGGCTCCGGCCCCTCATGCCAGTGCATCCCGCGACGGGCGTCATGCTGCATCTTCAGCGCGTCATCGAACAGCTCCATGCTCCCTGCCGGCTCGTGCTCCGCGACCTTCGCCTGCACCGTCTGCGTCGCGCCGTTACGGAAGATCTTGATCGAGGTTGTGCGGCCGGAGGGCGTCTCGCGCACCAGCCGGGTGAGCTGGGCGACCCCTTCGATGCGGGTCCCCTGGTAGTCGAGGATGACGTCCCCCTTCTTCAGGCCGGCCGCCTCGGCGGGGCTCCCTTCCGAGACCGACTGGATTTCGGCGCCCATCTCCTCCTTGAGGCCGAGATCCTTCGCCCGATCGGCGTCGATGTCGGCGATCTGCACCCCCAGCCACGATCCGCCGGAACGGAAGATGACTACTTTCTTCCTGACGTCCGGCTTCGCATCGTCCCCGGCACGGACGGCGGTGAACGCCGCCGCGGCCACCGCCAGGGCCAGAACGCCTCCCAGCACCATCCATCCTCGTCGCATCGTCATTGCTCCTTCCTCCACTGTGCTACCGCTTGGCGCTTCCGTCGTCCTTCACCTTGAGAATCACGATCCGTCCGTGGAGCGCCCGGATCTTCAGAACCGGTCCGCCCACTCCAATCTGTCCCTCGCCGATCTCGAGCGGCTGTCCCGAATCCTCCAGGTCGCGCAGGATGGTGAGGGGGAACTCGCTCTCGATCGATCGCCCCACCGGGTTGTCGACAAGGGCCCGGATGGTGATCGGGTGACCTTCGGGGAGCGACACGGTGATGTCGCCCGCCTGCGCCTGCAGGTCGGAATCGCCCGGCAGTCCCGCCCCGTGCAGGAGCGCGTGGATGCTGCCGGCCGAGGTCAAGGCCCGGATCGGCCCTCCGACGCCGTCGAGGACGATCGGGCCGGCGGCAGTCTCGCAACGCACCCCCCCGATCGCCGAACCGACGCGGATGGCGCCCCCGGCCGTCGCCGCCGAGACCTCGCCTCCGGCCTCGCCGACGTCGATGTTGCCGCCGCTGGTGGCGACGCGCACATCCTTCGCGGCGCGCTCGATGCGCACGTTGCCGCCGCCGGTTTCGACGCGCACCGCAGCTCCGGCGCGGCCGATGCGCACGTCGCCGCCCGATGTCTGCACCACCAGCTCGCCCTCCGCCGCATCGACCGACACGTCGCCGCCGGCCGACACGAGGCGGGCCGTGGAGCGCACGTCACCCACGACGATGCCGCCGCCGCGCGTCTCGGCCTGCAACGGGCCGGTCACATCGCGTGCCGTGATCATGCCCCCCTGGGTCACGAGCGAGGTGCGGCCGCTGCCCCCTTCCGCCTCGATGTCGCCCGCGCCGGTCACGACCTCGAGGGCCGGGGTGGCCACCGGAAGTTCGATCTCGAACTCGACGTTCAGGCCGCCCGATCCGATCGGACGCCCCGGAAGAGATCCGCCGAACAGGAGCAGATCGCCGGTGCGGCTGGCGCTGATCACCATCCGGTCCAGGCGCCGGCGCACCTCGGCGACGTCGGCCCCGGCGGCTTTCAGGCGCACCCGGTAACCGATTGTTCCGGCGGCGCCGTGGCGCACGCGCACCGTGCCGAGGTCGGTCTCGACCCGCACCCGCTTCGCGTCCGAATCGATCTGCCCGGCGATCTCGCGCACCGTGTAGCGGCCTTCCTGGTAGTAGCGCGCCTCCTGCGCCACGGCGCCCGAGGGAATCGAGCCCAGCGCGACGAGGAGGATCCCGAGGGCCGACATCCGGCGGGTCATCGCTCGCTCCGGGCATACATGGCGTCGACGAATTCTCCCGACCGCATGCGGATGTAGGTGTCGGGGTCCTCCCGCGCCAGGCGCTCCATGGCCGGCAGCATCCGCGGATCGCGGGCCCGCGCCAGCGCATCGATGGCCCGCACGCGCACTCCGTGATTGCGGTCGTTCTGAACCGCCGCGAGCATGGCGCCCCGGATGTCGGCGTCACCCGGCACGCGCCTGCCGAGCGCCTCGATCGCCTTCAGGCGCGCCCCCGGGTTGCCGTCGGACTGCATCGTCTCGAGGAGCGCCCGGCGCACCGGCTCCTGGTCGGTGTGGGCCCGCAGCGCATCGATCGCCTGAAGCCGCAGCCCGGCGTTGAGGTTGTCGCGCAAGGTGCGCAGGAGCAGATCGCGGACCCCGGGGTCGGCCGCCGTCCCCTCGAGCGAGGCCCGCTGGAGCGTGTCGTAGCTCACGCGGACCTGATCGTGACCGGGGCCCGAGTCCAGCGACCGGATGCTTTCGACCGGCGCTTCGGATCGCGACGCGTCGCGCGCGCCGGCCGGGGCGCCCGCCAGGCGGCGCGGTGAGCGTCCGCCGGCGGCGTTGAGCGTGACGACTCCGGCGAGAAAGCCGCACGCCAGGATCAGAAGCCCGTAGGCGGGCGACAGCCGCGCCTGCGTGAAGAAAGACCGCATCCGTGCGGCGAATGGGGTTCGAGGTTGCGGCTCCGCATCGAGAGCCAGGAGCGCCAGCGCGAGATCGCGACGGCATCGCTCCAGCAGGACGTCTGCGGGATCGGCGGCGGGACGCTCGGCCAGGATGGCCTGCAGGCGGCGCTCCTCCGCCACCGCGAGACGGCAGGCGGCGCACGAGCTGATGTGCGCCTGGCTGCTCAAGCGGTCGGACTCGGGGAGCTCGTCGTACAGAAGAAGCAGGGTCAATCGTCGTGCGCCTTCGCAATCCATGTGGCTGTCCCCCATCGTCGTGTCGTCCTTCACGCCCCGACCCCGGCCGGCTCGGCCCCGGGCCGGGCGCCCATCCATTTCAGGCCGCCCAGATCGCCCAGCGCCGCACGCAGCTGCTGGTGCGCCCGGAACAGGCAGTTCTTCACCGTCTCCTCGGTCGTGCCGATCGCCTCGCCAATCGCGCGCAGCCGCATCCCTTCGTAGTGCCGCATCTCGAAGACCAGCCGCTCGCGAGGCGCCAGGTCGCCGAGGGCGGACTCGATCCGCCGCCGGATCTCACCCTGCGCCACGGCGCGCTCCGGATCGTGGTCGGGAGCGGGATCGGGTAGCCCGAGGAGCCCCTCCCGGCCCGCGGCACCCGCAGCAAACTCGACTTCGGTCACTTCGGGCCGGGCCGCGCGCCGGCGCAGGTGATCGAGGCAGATGTTGCTCACGATGCGGTAGAGATAAGTCTCGAGGCTGCAGTCGCTCCGGAACCGCCCGATGGTCCGGTACAGCCGGAGAAAGGTCTCCTGGTAGATGTCGCGCGCCTCGTCTTCCGACCGCGTCAGCCGCATGGCCATTCTCAAGACACTCCGATCGTAGCGTCGGACGATGGTCTCGAACGCCGTCCTGTCGCCGGCCTGGGCCGCGCCGATCAGCCTTGTTTCGTCGCTTGGCTGCACTGTCGTTGATCCCGGTGAGGCCCTTTGCCGACCTGACATTCCGTTAGACGGAACGGGCGGGAAAAGGTGAGCGGAATCGCTCCCGTTCAGGGTTTGTGGAGCTGGTTTCTGATGGCCGGCAGGCCCTCGATCGCCGCGACCCGCTGCTGCAGCCACTCCAGATCGCGCCGCAGGGATTCGATCTCCGAATCCTGGGTGGCATCGTTCGCCTGGACCAGCACCAGCCTCTCCTCGACCGCCGCCAGCGCCCGGCGGAGCTCGGCCAGGGCGTCGCTGGAGGCGAGGTAGAGGTTCAAGGCGTCGCACGCGTCCCCCCGGCCGTTGCGGTCGGCATCCGCCTGATCGGCGTTCGGGAGCGGCGGGCAATTGTCGCAGGCGTCCCCCGCGCCGTCGTGATCGACGTCGCGTTGATCCGCGTTCGCCACGGTTCTGCAGTTATCGTTGTTGTCGGGGATACCGTCGCCGTCCTCGTCGGCCGACTGGTTCAACCAGACCAGGACGGCGTCGGCCTCGAAGGTGGTGACGGCCAGGTCGGCCGCACCATCGCCGTTGAAATCACCCGTCACGAGGGCATTGGGAGAGGACGGGACTGGCAGGGTGACGGCCGCCCCGAAGCCGCCCGCGCCGTCGCCTGGGAGAAGCGACAGGGTGTCCGAGAACAGGTTGGCGGCCGCCAGGTCGGGCAGCCGGTCGCCGTTCAAATCGGCGACCGCCACCATGAGCGGTGACTCCCCCACCGGCAGGATCCGGGGAGGCCCGAACCGGCCGGGGCCATCTCCGGGGAGAACGGCCAGCGCGTTGGCGAAGGCGTTGCTGACCACGACGTCCAGCCCACCGTCGCGATCGAAATCTCCCGCGGCCCCCCAGGTCGGCCGATCCGCCGCCGGGAAACGCCGCGGCGCATCGAAGCCGCCGGCGTCCCCGATCAGCAGGGTGATGTCGTCCGACAGGGAGTTCGAGGTCAGGAGATCCAGGCGGCCGTCGCCGCTGAAGTCCGCCGCCAGGATCGCCACCGGCCCGTCGCCAGCGGCGAAGGTGCGCGGCGGACCGAAGCCGGCCGTGCCGGTTCCCTGCAGCACGGAAACCCGGTCGGTCGAAGTGCAGGCGAACGCCAGGTCAACCGTTCCGTCCCCGCCGAAATCGGCCGCGACGAGCGCCGCAGGACGATCGCCGACAAGGAAAATCCGCGGCGCGCCGAAGCCTCCGCGACCATTCCCCGCCAGCACCGAAACGTAGGCGAAATCGTCCCGGATCACCGCGAGATCGAGGTTGCCGTCGGCATTGAAATCGGCAAGCGCCGCCGCCAGCGGGAAGAGGCCCACCTCGACCGGCGCCGCCGGCGCGAATCCGCCCGCCCCGTCGCCCAGGAGAACCGAGACATCGACCGAGCGCTCGTTCACCGCGACCAGGTCGAGCCGTCCGTCCCGGTTCAGATCCCCGGCGGCCAGTCCGGCCGGGCCGTCGCCGACCGCGAATCGAAGCGGGGGACCGAATCGCATGGCGGGCGGGCTCGGGGCGCGCACGGCGGTCGCGGCCAGACGGGTCGGCGCGGGGAGCGCCACCTCCCGCACCCCGGAACTCGTGGCTCCGGGAGTCGGCGCCGCGCCCGGGGGGATCGAAACTCCGGCGCAGAGGAGGCAGGCGCCCAGGGACATGCGGAAGGAAATCGTCATCGTGGCACCCCCTCCCGGGCACGGCCGCACTCCGTGCTCCCGGGCCCTGCATTCCGGACCCTGCGCGCCGCGATCGCCGACCGGCCGTCAGCCGCGGATAAGTGTCCGGCTTTGCTCGCGCATGAACTGCTCCACATAGTACGGCCCGCCGGAGGCCTTGCCGGAGGAGCCGCTCCCCTTCCAGCCACCGAACGGGTTGATCCCCGGCCAGGCGCCGGTGGTCGCGCCGGCGCGCCGGTTGACGTAGACCACCCCCGCCTCGATGCGGTCGAAGAACTTTTTGATCTCGCCGTCGTCGCGGCTGAACAGTCCCGCCGTCAGCCCGAACTCGGTGCGGTTGGCGAGGCCCAGGGCCTCGTCCATGGAATCGACCTCCCAGAGGGCGGTGATCGGGAGAAACATCTCCTCGGAGGCCAGACGATGATCCTTCGGCAGCCCGGCAAGAATCGCCGGCTGGACGAAGTGGCCGTGCGCGTGCGGGCCCTCCTGGAGCTGTTTCCCTCCGGCCAGGACGCGGCCGTCGCGCCGCCCCATCTCCACGAACTGCGCGTACTTGTCGAAGGCCGATCGGTTGATCACCGGCCCCAGCCAGTTCTCCTTGCGCGCCGGGTCGCCGATGGCGATCGCCTTCACTTTCTCCACCAGCATGGCGGTGAAGGACGTGGCGATCTTCGTGTGGACGTAGATGCGCGAGCAGGCGCTGCACTTCTGCCCCTGGAGCCCGAAGGCCGACTTCAGGACGCCGTCGCTGGCCTCGTCCAGATCGGCGCTCGGCATGACGATCGCCGGGTTCTTTCCGCCCATCTCGGTGATGCAGGGCTTCGGGTAGCGGGTCGCGAACTTGCGGTAGATGTTGAACCCGACGTCCCGGCTGCCGGTGAACAGGATGCCGTCGACGTCGCTGTTGGTGACCAGCTCCTCGCCCACCGTTCCCCCGGGCCCGGTGATGTAGTTGAACACCCCGTCGGGGAGGCCGGCTTCGCGCACGCACTCGGTCAGCAGCCAGCCGGTCATCGGGGTGTCGGAGGCCGGCTTGAAGACGACGGTGTTGCCCCCCAGCAGGGCGCCGCTGGAGGGGCCGCCGGCCAGGGCCATCGGGAAGTTGAACGGCGAGATGATCACCCAGACGCCGTAAGGGCGCAGGACGTCGCGGTTCACCTCCTTCTCGGTGAGCGACTGCATCGGCACCTCGTACCCCCCGTGCCGCTCCATCTGATCGCAGTAGTAGGTCATCAGGTCGGCGGTTTCCTGCGCGTCCCCCATCGCCTCGAGCCGGTTCTTGCCGACCTCCAGGCTCATGAGGGCGGCGATCTCGAACCGGCGGCGTTCGATCGCCGCCGCCACCTTGCGCACCGCGGCGATGCGATCCTTCCAGGAGGTCTCGCGCCAGACGGTCTCGTACGCCTTGCGGGCGGCGGCGATGGCGGCGCGGGCGTCGTCGCGCGTGCCGCTGGCGAACCGCCCGAGCACCATCCGCGTGTCGCTCGGGCTGGTGTCGGGGAAAGACTCCTTCGCCTCGATCTCGCGCCCGCCGATGAACATCGGGTGGGTGCGGCCCATCCGCTTCTGCCAGCCCTCGAGCGCTTCGTCATAGGCGCGCGTGAATTCCGGGGTCTGTCCGGCGGCGAGGGTGGCGTAGGTCACCTTGGGGGCGGCGGGAGCGCGGTCGGGCATCGTTCCTCCTCGTGTCGTTATTGGGGGCCATTCTACCGCAGGCGGCCGGAAGCGTGGCCCCGGACGTGCCACCCCGTGTTCCAGGGCCCCGGCGCGAAGGTTAGAATGCGCCGGGGAGGGGGAATCGTCATGCGGGGAATGTCCGTGCTTCCAGGGCTTGCTCTCCTGGCCGTCGTGTGGATGGCCGGGCCGGTGCCGCCGGCGAGTCCGCCGCCCGCCTCCCCCTGGCGCATGCTCGAGCCGGGGCTCGAGCTGGGGGAGTTCCCTGCGCCTGCGGCCTCCGATGCGGACGACGCGGTGATCCGCATCGTGCGCATCTCCCTCGACTTCTACGACCTGCGCCTCCTGAATGCGTCGCAGAGCCCGGAAGGACACCCGCGCACGGCGCGCGAGTGGGCGCAGCGGTACCACCTGGCGGCGGCGATCAACGCGAGCATGTATCAGGCCGACCTGCGCCGAAGCGTGTCGCTGATGCGCACCCCCGGGCACGTCAACAACCCCCGCCTCTCCAAGGACAAGGCGGTCCTGGCCTTCGACCGCATCGCGGGGGACCTGCCGAAGGCCCAGATCATCGATCGGGAGTGCCAGGACTTCGAGACCTTGAGCCGCGGCTACGGCACGCTGGTCCAGAGCATCCGCATGATCTCGTGCACCGGACGCAACGTCTGGGTGCAGCAGCCGCAGGCCTGGAGCGCCGCCGCCATCGGGTTCGACCGGTCCGGCCGCGTCCTGTTCATTCACGCGCGGGCCCCGCGCACGACCCACGATCTGATCGACATTCTGCTCGGTCTGCCGATCGATCTGAAGAACGCCATGTACGCCGAAGGGGGACCGGAGGCGCAGATGGTGGTCCGCGGGGGCGGCCAGGAGCACGAGTTCACCGGCCTGCTCTCCGGATCCGGAGGGGCCGGCACGTCGCTCGCCTGGCCGATCCCGAACGTCGTGGGAGCCGTGCGGAGAAATGGCGCGCCTCTCATCGCGCCGGGGCGGTGACGGACGAGACGGTGACGGCCGTCTCGGAGTCGTCGGTCTCGCGGCGCCAGGCCTCCAGGCGGCGGCGCATCCCTTCCAGCGCCGCCGCGTGGCGCGGGTCGCCGGCCAGGTTGTAGATCTCCTCCGGATCGGAGGCCACGTCGTACAGCTCCTCCGTCGGCCGCGGCGAGAGGAAGCAGTTCGCCTGCGCCGGCGTCAGCCCGGAGCGCGCCGACAGGATCTGCATCGCGTGGAAGGTCGGGCTGCGGACCACATCCTCGGGAGGGGTGGCCGGCAGGTCGGGATAGTAGTTGCGGATGTATTTGTAGCGCGCGGTGCGCACCATCCGCTCGCGCGCCGGGCGATCGTGCCAGTTGTGCTCGGCCACGACCTGATCGCGCACGCTGGCGTTCGGATCGGCGAACAGCGGGAACAGACTCGTTCCCTGGATCGTCATCGGCGGCGTCAGGCCGGCGGCCTGGAGAAACGTCGGCGCGATGTCGACGGCGCTCACAAGCGAAGCGCTCGACGTCCCGGACCGCACGCGGCCGGGGAAGCGCACGAAGAACGGCGTCCGCACGCCGCCGTCGTAGAGCGTCGGCTTGCAGCGTGGGAACGGCCGCCCGTTGTCGCTCAGGAAGAGGACCAGCGTGTCGCCCGCGACCCCCTGCCCCTCCAGCTCCTCCAACGCCTCCCCGATGAAGCCATCCAGCCGGCTGATGGCGTCGTAGTAGCGTGCCAGGTCGAGGCGGGTCTCGGTGTCGTCGGGGAGATAGGCCGGGACGACGGCATCCTCCGGTACGTGCGGGCGCGCGATCGTCCCTTCGGCGTAGGGGCGGTGCGGATCCGACGCCGACAGCCAGATGAAAAACGGCCGGTCGTGCGGCCGCTCGCGCAGGCACTGCCGCCATTCCGTGTAGTCGCCGTGCGCCGATTCCGGGTACTCGCGATCGAAACGGCCGTGGGCCGGCTTCCCGAGATGCCATTTCCCCGCAATGGCGGTGTAGTAGCCGGCGGCGCGCAGCCCTTCGAGAAAGGTGACCTGCTCGGCCGGCAGCGGATCGTGGAGGCGCCCCGCCCCGGTGGCGTGCGGATAGCGGCCGGTCAGCGTGCTGCAGCGGCTGGGGCTGCAGGAGCCGCTGGTCAGAAATGCCCGATCGAAGCGCATCCCCGCCGCCGCGAGCGCCGCCAGGTTCGGCGTCCGCAGCCGCGGATGGCCGCACGGCTCGCAATCCTCGGCGCTCATGTCGTCCGCGGTGATCAGGAGGATGTTCGGACGGCTCGCCGGAACGGATCGGCATCCCCCTTGAAGCCCTGGAATAAAGAGGATGAGCAGGAGCGCGGCCGCCCATGCGGCCGCCCGTCGGGTCATCGCGATCCTCCTGAGGTCGCCGGCGGCAGGAGCTCGGGCCGCGCCGCTTCGCGCAGATCCCCCTTCGCCTCGACCTCGATCCGGAAGCCCCACCCCTGGAAGGTGTTGGCGACCTTCACCAGCAGCGTGTTGATCCCGGCGCGCACCGTCGCCGTCACCCTGTCCGGCCCCAGATCGAGCGCCCGCACCACGTCGTGCAGGTGAATCCGGGCGCCGTTGAGCCAGATCTCGACACCGTCGTCGGACCACACTTTGAAGGACACCGGTTGGGTGCGTCGGGATCGGAGGAAGGTCACGCCATAAGCGATGCGGTTGTCCTGGCCGAAGGCCGCCTTCAGATCGATCGTGCCGTCGTCCCGGCTGCTGACGGCGCTCCAGGCCACCGGGGCGCCATGGACCCCTTCGTAGGCATGGTCGAGATCGAGCGTCCGGCTCTCGGGCGGAAAGCGCTGGCCTTCCAGCGCCGCGCCGGCCTCGTAGGGAAACGGACCGACGATGCTGAAGCGGCGCAGGGCGCTGGGGCGGCGATCGAGCTCGCGGGTCACGGAGACCGGGCGACCCGCGCGAACGAATTCGAGATGCGCCGAGCGCACGAGAGGAGCCCCGACGGGAGCGTCGGTCATCTTCGGGAACGGAGGCAGGGCCACGCGGAGATTGGCCGGCGGCGGACCGGCGTGGCGCAGAACCTCGGTCGCCATGTCGCCGACCCGTTCCTCGACCGTGAGGGTGAACGGACCCTGCACGGCCGCATTGCTATCCTGGAGGAGGAGCAGGTCGGGACCGCCGTTGAGGTACAGCCCCTCCCCCTTGCGATGCATCCGCGGATCGGGGGCCGCCTGGCCCGCGGCGCGGCGCCGGCGCGCGCCCGCCGCGGCGCGCAGCGATGCGAAATCGGCCGGACCGGCCAGCGCCTCCACGACGGTCCGGCGACGGGCGGGGCGCGCCGGAACCCGGATGCGATTGATCGCAAGCCCCGGGTCGTACTCGACCGCCGCCGGCTGATCGTCGACACGGGCCGAGGTCGCCCTGGCGGTGCCGGCCAGCTCCACGACGTACGCGCGCTCCTCCGGCATTCCCTCGTAGCGGCCCTCATCGGTCTGGAGGGTCACGGTCACCTTCCCGGCGTCGCGCGCGCAGGTCAGGGTGGTGTTCGCGTGGGCGCCCTTCTCGTACGCGGCGCTCGTCCCGTCGTCCTCGTACAGGGTGAAACTCCCGGCCTCGCCCGGGTAGCAGCGCACGACGAGCTCCCGCAGCGGCCCGGCGCTCATCCTCTGCGTGGCCGCCTGCAGCGGCAGCGGCACCCCCTCGCGCACATAAAGCGGGATCTCGTCCAGCGCGGCGCTCACCAGGACCTCCTGGTTCCCCTCGTAGACCTCTCCCGAGAACCAGTCGTGCCACCGGCCCGGAGGGAACCAGACGGCCTGGGTCGCGACCCGCCCGGGCCCGATCCCGGGCTCGGCGATCGGCGCGGCCAGGATCGCATCCCCCAGCAGGTACTCCTGGGGATTGGCGTAGGCGCGCTCTTCTCCCGGCGAGGCGAGATAGAGCGGCCTTATGAGCGGGAGCGATGAGGCGTGGGATTCCCAGGCGCTCGAATAGAAGTACGGAAAGAGACGGGCGCGCAGTTGGAACGCCGCGCGCATGGCGCTGAAAAAAGCCGGGCCGCAGGTCCAGGGGCGCCGGTCGAGCTCGGCCGCGCGGGTCGAGTGCAGGCGCAGGGCGGCGCTCACCGCTCCGAACTGCACCCAGCGCGTGAACATCTCCTCGTCGCGCCCGCCGCGGTGGCCGCCGATGTCGTGCGACCAGAAGAAGCACCCGACGTTGCCGGCGGTCGCGGTGAACGGCACCTCGAACCGCAGCACCGGCCAGCTTCCTTCCGCATCGCCGGAGAAATGCATGACGTTGCGGTGGTCGCCCCAGCCGGCCCAGCGGCTGAGGATCTGGCCGCGCCGCCCGTCGCGCGTCGAGCGACGATAGTACCGGTCGTTCAGCCAGGCCAGGTTGCTCAGACCGGGGATGCCGCGGGTCATCGGGGCCTGCTGCCAGTCGATCCACCAGAAGTCGACGCCGTCGCGCTCGCGCGGCTCGTGCGTGAGCCGGAAGAAGGTTTCGAGGTAGCTGCGATCGGCGGCGTCGAACGGCAGCGGCCGGCCGGGCGTCGCATGCCCGGCCGTGGGCCGGGCCGCGGCCATGGCCTGCATGAACGCCCCGTACATCTCATCCTGGGCGCCGACACCGCCGGCGGGGTGGGCATTGAGCGTGACCGCGAGCCCGCGGTCGTGCAACGATTTCACCAGATCCTCGGCATCCGGCAGCAGATCGCGGTTCCAGGACCAGCCGGTCCACCCGCCGCCGTGCCAGTCGGTGTCCATCACCACCACGTCCAGCGGCAGGTCGTGCTTCGCGTAGTCGTTCACGATGCCGTGGTAGTCGCTCGATTTCAGCGGCCAGTACCACGAGTACCACGACCCCAGCGCATAGCGCCGCGGCAACGGGACCGGGCCCGCGACCGCCGTCATCGCGCGGAGAGCGGCCGCGTAGTCGAGGCCGTAGCCGAACAGGTACCAGTCGGTCCCCGCACCTGTCGGGCGGGCCTCGACCCAGCCGTCGCTGGTGAAGAGCGGTGTTGCGGAGTCGTCCAGCAGGTACCAGCCGTCGCGCGACAGCAGCCCCTGGCCCAGATCGACCGGCCCCTGGATGCCACCGAGCGCTTTCAGGGTGCCGCCCAGGTTGCCGGGGTTGGCCTGCCCCGGCCTCCAGAGGATCGGCCCCGCGCCGCCCTGGATCTCCGCCTGCAGATTGTCCGGATCCGGCGGGCGGCCGTCGTCGAGGGAGGCTAACCGGATGCGGCCGGTGTCGAGCGTCGTCCAGCCCCCCTTGCGCTCGACCGAGTACGGCGCCGA
>JAYUCR010000074.1:0-5786 GCA_043740165.1 Acidobacteriota bacterium
CTCCATCCCGAGAGCCGATCGGCCGACATCCGCGGCCGCTACATCCTGAAGAACAAGACCGCGGTGCCGGTGGAGACGGTCCACCTCTGGCTCAATCCCCTCAACACCATCCGCGCCCTGACGGTGCAGGGCGGGCGACTGGAGATGGAGGACGCCGACCTCGGCTATCGCATCTACCGGCTCGCGACACCGCTCGCGCCCGGCGCCGAGACCCAGGTGACCTTCGACATCGCGCGCACCAACCACGGGTTCGTCAACGAGAACTCCAACACCGATCTGGTCGCCAACGGCACCTTCATCAGCAGCCAGGATTATTTCCCGCACATCGGCTACTCGAACGGCAACGAGCTGCAGGACCCGAACGAGCGCCGCAAGCGCGGCCTGCCCCCGGTGCAGCGCTTCCCGAAGATCGACGATGCGGCGGCGCGCAACAGCAACTACCTCTCCTCCGAGGCCGACTGGATCCATTACGAGACCAACGTCAGCACCAGCCCCGACCAGATCGCCCTCGCTCCCGGGTATCTCCAACGGGAATGGGAGGAGGGCGGGCGCCGGCACTTCCATTACGCCATGGACGCGCCGATCTTTGACTACTTCGCCTACCTGTCGGCGCGCTACGCGGTGAAGCGCGACAAGTGGAACGATGTGGCGATCGAGATCTACTACCATCCCGATCACCCCTACAACGTCGATCGGATGATCAACGGGGTCAAGAAGTCGCTCGACTACTTCACCCGCGAGTTCGGCCCCTACCAGCACCGCCAGGTGCGCATCCTCGAGTTCCCGCGCTACGCGCGCTTCGCGGAGTCGTTCCCCAACACCATCCCGTTTTCCGAGAGCATCGGCTTCATCGCCCGCATCGACGATGCGAAGCCCGACTCGATCGACTACGTCTTCTACGTCACCGCCCACGAGGTGGCGCACCAGTGGTGGGCGCACCAGGTGATGGGCGGCAACGTGCAGGGCGCGACGCTGATGTCGGAGACCATGGCGCAGTATTCGGCGCTCATGGTGATGGAGAAGGAATACGGCCGCGACAAGATGCGCCGCTTCCTCAAGTTCGAGCTGGACAACTACCTGCAGGCGCGCGGCGGGGAGCGGATCGAGGAGCTGCCGCTGTATCTCGTCGAGAACCAGCCGTACATCCACTACCGCAAAGGGAGCCTCGTCATGTACGCGCTGCGCGATTACATCGGCGAGGAGCCGCTCAACGCCGCCCTGAAGGACTACGTCAAGGCGGTCGGGTTCCAGGAGCCGCCTTACACCTACTCCCTGGAGTTCCTCGATTACATCAAGCGGGCGGTCCCGCCCGACAAGGTGGCGATACTCGACGACCTGTTCCGCAACATCACCCTGTACGAGAACCGCGCCACGAAGGCCACGTGGTCGAAGCGCGACGACGGCAAGTACGTCGTCAAGATGGAGGTGACGTCGGCCAAGTTCCGCGCCGACGGCGCCGGCAAGGAAAGCCCGACGACCCTCGACGACTGGGTCGACGTCGGCGTTTTCGGCGAGAAGGAGAAGGGCGGTCCGCCCGAGGGCAAGCTCCTGTTCCTCGAGAAGCGCCACATCGAGAAGGCGGACGAGACGATCGAGGTGGTGGTCGATCAGGAGCCGAAGAAGGCCGGCATCGACCCGCTCAACAAGCTGATCGACCGCAACCCGGAGAACAACATCACGTCGGTGTCGGCCTCCGCGGGCGCGACGGCGGTCGCAGTCCGCTAGCGCGAGATCTGCCACCCTCCCGTCGGCGATCGCCGCAGCGAATCCGGGCTGGCGTTCGCGTTGTGCGGCACGACGACGCGGACGGTCGCTGTCTGGGTGTTGCCCGACTTGTCCGACGCCGTGTAGACGATGGTGTAGACCCGCCCGGTGCCGGTGCCCGACCGCTCCGACCGGAGCTTGAACGACGTGTCGGCGGTGCCAAAGCTCGCGCCCTGGATGTCGCCGGCCGTGTCGCCGTCCCCCAGCCCGTTGTCCGGCTCGTTGCTGGTGATCGAGGTCAGGACGAAGGTCGGGTTGGGATCGCAGATGTCGTACACGGTGACCACGGCCCCGATGTCCATCAGCTTGTGATTCGGAGGCCGCAGCGTGACCCGGTTGAGCACCACCGATATGGTCGGCTTGATGGTGTCCTGGACATTCACGTCGGCCGTGCAGGTCGCGGAATTGCCGTCGGCATCCCGGGCCGTGAAGGTCACCGTGGTGGTGCCGAGCATGATGAAGCTCGGCGCGTCGTCGGTGATCGTCGGGGTGGCGTCGCAGATGTCGGTGGCCGAAGCGCCCGCGAAGAACGCGGTGAGCTGCGGGTCGTCCTTGTCGATGCCGCAGTTCCCGGTGCACTCCACGGTGATGTTGGAGGGACAGGTGATCACCGGAGGGATCGTGTCCACCACCGTGATCGAGACGGTGTCCGTGTCGGACTGGATGCCGTCCGAGACGGTCAGCGTGACGACCGTCGTCCCCTCGTGGAATTGCCCGGTCGGGGTCGCGGAGTGCGCGTCGTCGAAAGTCACCCCGGTCGCCGACCAGGTGTACTGCAGCGCGTCGCCGTCGGGATCGCTCGATCCGGCGCCGTTCAGCGTCACCGGTGTCGTCGTGTGCGAGGAGCACTCGACGTTCGGCTGGTCGTTCCCGGCGGCGGCGATCGGAGGCTGGTTGGCGACGATGGCGATATTCTCGCTGAGATACGAGCCGGTCGTGGGGGAATCGGTGTTGCGCGCCTCGACGGCCCAGAGGATGTCATGGCCCGATGCGGTGAGGGTCGCCACCTGCCCCGCGCTGAGGGTCGCCGAATTGGTGCCAAGGTTGGGAACGGTCAGGACCTTCGTGAACGACGAGGCGTTGTAGAACACCAGGTCGAACTGGTTGCCGTCGTAAGTGCCGCTGCATCCGACGGCATTGCTCCAGGAGAAGCTGGCGTTCGACGGCGTCACGATCGTTCCGGTCGTCGGGCTGGCGAGCGTCGACCCGATCTTCGCGTCAGTGGCGATCCGCCCCATGAGCAGATCGGTCTGGTTCGTCTGCCCGGATCGCAGGGCGGCCCAGGCCGCGGAGAGCGTCGGCGGGTTGGCGGCGTCGAGCGTGGTCCAGATCGACGCGTCGGATTGGCTGATCGCATCGCGCCCGTCGTTCGCGTTGTCGTACAGGTCCCACAGGAGTCGCTGCACGGCGATCTCGTCGTCCTCGCCCTGGCTGGTGTCGGCCTCGAGGCTGTAGACCAGGGTCTGATCCTCCAGGTCGTCGTAATTGATGTCGCCGACGCGCGGCACGTTGAGGGCGGCCATGTTCAGCACCTGCTGCGCCACGGCGCCGTCGTAGCTCGGCCAGCCTTCGCCCCAGGCCAGGCGGGTCCCCGCGTCCTTCGACTTCCGCGCGTCCGAGGCGCAGCCGCCGCCGTGATCGCCGCCCGGGTTGTTGGCGATGCCGAGCTGCGCCTGAATGTGATGGCCGTACTCGTGCATGATGACGTCCCAGTCCCAGCGATCGAGCTGCAGCGCCTGGATGGAGCCGTTGTAGAAGGTCCCGCCGGCCGGCCAGTGGATGTCGACCGACGCGAGGCCCACGTTGCCGTTCTCCAGCCGGGCATAGACGGCGACCCAGGTCGCCGCCTGGAACACCGACCAGGCCTCGCCGCCGCCACTGTTGGCGGCGGTGAAATTCTCCGTGATGACCGTGCCCGACGGCGTCTCGTTGTGCGTGGCGGAGGTCATCGAATAGATATCACTGCCGCCGTTCTTGGTCACGACCAGGGTGTTCCCGGCGAGAGGCCGGACGAAGATGTCGCGATCCCCCTGCAGGAAGCCGTCGTCATTGTTCACCACCACCGAGTAATTGCCCGCCGTATCGGTCGGCACCGAGGTGATGAACTCCGTCCCGAGCAGTCCGTCGTCGTCGAGAATATTGACGCTGGCGCCGTACACCGGGTGGGTCGCGCCGTTCTCATCGGTCCACAGGACGTTCCCCTGCACGGTGATGGTCCCCGCCACGATCAACGGGCCGCGCCCGCCGGTGACCGTCAGGTGCCCCTCCTCCGGAGCGCCGATCAGCTTGTTCAGCTCCTCTTCCTGCGTCGTGAACGAGCGGTAGGCCACCGGGTCGCTGTTGTGCAGGGCGGGGGTTTCGGCCAGCGCGTGCCGGGCCTGCTCGGCCTCGGCCGGCCCCAGACGGCCACTCGCCTCGTCCTCGCGGATAGCGCGCAGGTGCAGATCCTGGAAGTTGGTCGATGCCGCCAGGGTGCGGTCGGGGCGCACCAGCATGTACAGGGTCCCGCGGCGGGGCACCATCGGCTGCCCGTCGGCGCCTGTCGCCGCCACCCAGAGGTGCACGGCGGACTCTCCGAGATCCGCGGAGCGGACCGGAATGGTGATCGAGATCGACGCGCCGGCGGAGAGAGCCCCGAGGTTCGCCGTGGTCGCGCCTTCCAGGGCGACCGGGCCTTCCCCCTCCAGGCGCACCGCAATCGCCGAGGCATCCTCGCGCGTGGTGATCGTCGCCGTCAGCCGCACCGGAACGCCCGGCCGCAGCAGCGCTTCATCGCCTTCGATGGCGACGTCGATGGGGGAGGTGATCTTCGCCGGGCACTCGGCACCCGCCGGCAGCGGCGCCGACGCGACGCGTCCCCCGGGCGCCGTGGCGATGGTCGCCGCGATCAGCAGGAACGCAAGAAGGATCTGGTGCCGTCCGATCGACACTGGCGAGCGCATGGTCTTCCCCCTCGAGGCACAAACTGACCGGCTATCTGGAGCGTGGATTGTTGCGGCCGATTCTATGCAATCCCGGATCGCAGCGTCAAGCGCACCAGCCGGTCGGCAACGGCCGGGCCGCCACGCCCGCGCCCGATGTAGGATGGGCGTCGCGCCATGATCCACCACCCTTCCCGGTACCTGCTCCTCGCCGCCCTGGCGCTCTCCTGCGGCCCGGCCCGCGCGCCGGCGGACGCTTCACCCGGCAGCCATTCTCCCGGCAGCGCCGGTGGCCCGGGGGCCACCGCCGCCAGCCGTGGCTCCACCGGTCGGGGTTGCGATGCCGAGCCGCTGGGGGACATCCGCGCGTTCCTGGAGACGGGCGCCTCGTCGACCACGCTGGAGGCGACCCTGGTCTCGCTCTCTCCTCCCAACGACGGCGGCTTCGTGAAGCTGGCGCTGCGCGAGACCGTGGGGGCGGTCCACACTCTGACCCTTCGCGCGGCGACCGGACCTCCGCCGCTCCACGAAGGAGAAGGGTACCGGTTCCGGGTGGACTACGCGCCCGGCTACCCGCCCGCGAGCGGCCTGCTGATCTGGAAGGACGCCACCCTCCTCTACGCGGCCGCCAGCGATCCTTCCCCGGGGCATCACGGCCTGGCGGATGGCGTGCCCGGTTTCGTGCTGACCCTCCTGCCCTCGGAGTGCGCCAGCCGCCTGCAGACGGAATGCTACGAGTCGGTGCGCGACGCGCGCCTGCGGGTGGCGCATGCGGGGAAATCGGCCACCCTGTACCAGGGGGAGTCGGCCAACCTGGGAGAATACCGGGTAACCTGCCTGACGGCGGAGGAGGTCACCTACCGCAGCCGCTGCGCCGACGCCGGGCGGGTCGTCCTGTCGTACGTGATCGAGCGGCGCGACTGAAGCGGCGGCGCGGACAACGCGCCGGCCTCCGCCGCTCACCCTACTCGAGGAACAGCTCGTTGCTGTCGCTGTCGTAGGCGAACAGCTCGGCGAACCGCCCCCAGTTCACGGTGATCTCGAGCTGCTCCGCGGCCCGGTCCCCGTAGTCGGTCTGGAAACGGTCCAGGAAATATCCCC
>JAYUCR010000075.1:0-5783 GCA_043740165.1 Acidobacteriota bacterium
CTGGCGCGTCCAGGGGACCCTCGGCCTGCAGGGCTACGATCCGAACGCGTTCGATCGCGCGCCGGTGGCGGCGCCTGAGTCGCCGCTGCACGGCGGCAGCGCCACGCTCGGCGCCGCGCTGGGGGAGCGCGTCCACCTCGAAATGTATTACTCCCGCACCAATGACGCTCTCGCTTCCGACCCGGGGTTCGCCGTGCGACGCGGCGGGTTGACCCTGCGGGTCCGCCTGTGAAGTGACGGCGTGGCGGCGCAGGCGGCCCGCATCCTGGTGGTCGATGACGATGCCCTGACGCGCCGGTTCGTCGGCGGCCTGCTCCGCGGGCAGGGGCATGAGGTGCACGAGGCGCAGGATGGCGAGGAGGCCCTGCGGCTCGCCGGCGAGCTCCTGCCGCGCCTGGTGATTCTCGATCTCGTGATGCCGATGAAGGACGGGTACGAAGTCCTCGAAGCGCTGAAGGCCGATGCGAAGACGCGCCGCATTCCGGTGGTCATCCTGTCGATGCGATCGCGCGAGGAGGACATCGTCAAGGGGCTGCGGCTGGGGGCCGAAGACTACGTCACCAAGCCGTTCAACACCCAGGAGCTGCTGCTGCGGGTGCGCAAGATTCTCGACCGGACCTGGTGAGATGAACTACAGCGACCGCGAGCTCCTGGTGATGGTGATCATCGGCACGATGACGGTGCTGACCGCCCTCACCGTCCTCATCGTCGCCAACAAGGCGTGGCGCGAGGCGCGCGAGGCGATGGATCGCCACCGCCGGGCCGCCCTCGAGCCCGACGTGTTCCGCTACGTGGGCGCCACCGACTCGCGGACCGTGCGCGACGTCCTGCCGCTGCCGCTCGGGGATCGCGACCTCTGGCTGGTCGAGGCGATCCTGCTCGACATGGCGGTGCTGGTGAAGGGGGAGTCGCGCGAGCGGATCACCGGCGCCTTCGAGCAGCTGGGCCGCGTCGGGTTTGCGATCGAGGGGCTGCGGAGCCGGCGGTGGTGGAAGCGGGCCGAATCGGCGGAGAAGCTCGGCGTGATGCGCAGCCGCCAGGCGGTCGATGCGCTGATCGCGGCGATGAACGACCCCATCAGCGAGGTGCGCATCCGCTCCGCGCGCGCCCTGGGGATCATCCGCGGCAGCACGTCGATCCGGGTCCTGGTGCAGGCGCTCGCCGATCCGAGCCGCTGGTCGGCCATCCGGGTGGCGGAGATCCTGATCGGCGTCGGCGACGAGGCGGTCGACGCGATGACGCAGGCGTACGACAGCCTGCCGCGGCATGCGCGCATCTCGGTGCTCGACATCCTCGGCCGGATCCGCAGCGCGCGGGCCGCGGAGCTGCTGCGACGCGCCCTCAAGGACCCGGACGGCAATGTGCGCGCCCGCGCGGCGCACGCCATGGGGCTGATCGCCGACTCGGCCTTCAGCGACGACCTGGTGGCGGCGCTCAAGGACCCGGAGTGGGCGGTGCGCGCCATGTGCGCCAAGGCGGTCGGGCGCATCGGGACTACGAGGGCGATCCCGAGGCTGTCGGACCTGGTGAGCGATCGCCAGTGGTGGGTGCGCTCCAACGCCGGCGACGCGCTGCGCGCCCTGGGAACGCCCGGCCGCGAGGCCCTGATCCAGATGCTCGAAGCTCCCGACATTTACGCGCGGCACCAGGCGGTGGCGCAGCTCGAGGAGGGGGGCATCATCGACGAGTACGTCGCCGAGCTCGGATCGCCGGAGGCGCCGCGTCGCGAGGCCGCCATCCAGTTCATCCGCAAGATCATCGCCCTGCAGCGGGTCGATCGGCTGTCGCAGCAGGCGGTCGAGCACACCCAGGAGAGCGTCCGCCGGTCGCTGCTCGGCATCCTGAAGCGCACTCCCGAGGGCGCGTCATGAGGAGCCGGCCGTGACCCTGCGCGGAGCCCTCGCCTGGTTCGTCCTCCATTTCAACGACTGGGTCCTGTACTACTTCGGGACGCTCAACGCCGTCTACATCATCCTGTTCGGCATCTCCCTGCTGGAGGTGCTGCGCTTCGTCAAGCGGACCTTCTTCTCCGACTACGAGCAGATCCTCCGATCGGAGATGACCTGGCCGATCTCGATCATCGTGCCGGCCCATAACGAGTCGCGCACCATCGTCGAGACGGTGCGGTCGCTCCTGTCGGTCAATTACGGGCAGTTCGAGGTGGTCGTCGTCAACGACGGCTCCGCCGACGACACGCTGCAGAAGATCGTCGCGACCTTCGACCTCAAGCGCACCGACCGCATCTACCGGCGCACCCTGGAGACCGGCGAGGTCCGCGGCATCTACGCATCGCTCGAGATCCCGAACCTGGTGGTGGTGGACAAGGTGCGCGGCGGCAAGGCGGACGCGCTCAATACCGGCCTCAATGTCTCACGCTACCCGCTCTACTGCTCGGTGGACGCCGACTCGATCATCGAGGAGAACGCCCTCCTGCGCGTGGTCAAGCCGTTCATGGAGCACCCCGACGAAATGGTGGCGGCCGGCGGCATCGTGCGCATCGCCAACGGCTGCAGGGTGCGCGACGGGCGGGTGGTCGAGATCGGGCTGCCGCACAAGATGCTGCCGATCTTCCAGGTGGTCGAGTACCTGCGCGCCTTCCTCTCCGGCCGCATCGGCTGGAGCAGCATGCGCTCGCTCCTGATCATCTCCGGCGCGTTCGGGCTGTACCGCAAGTCGGAGGTGATCGCCGTCGGCGGGTACGACCGCTGGTCGCAGACCGAGGATCTCGAGCTGGTCCTGAAGCTGCACGAGCATCTGCGGCGCGCCAAGCGGCGGTACCGCATCGTCTTCGTGCCCGACCCGGTCTGCTGGACCGAGGTGCCGAGCAAATTCCGGGTCCTGGCGCGCCAGCGGAACCGCTGGCACCGCGGTCTCGTGCAGAGCCTCTGGCGGCACCGGGGAATGATGTTCAATCCCAAGTACGGCGTCATCGGCTGGGTGGCGATGCCGTACTTCGTCCTGTTCGAGCTGTTCGGGCCGTTCATCGAGATCCTCGGTTACATCACCATCTTCCTGGCCTGGATGCTCGGTCTCCTGAACCTCGACTTCTTCCTGCTGTTCCTGATTTTCTCGATCTTCTTCGGCATCTTCCTGTCGATCGCCGCGGTGCTCCTGGAGGAGATCTCCTTCCGCCGCTACCCGGGATGGCAGCACCTGGCGATGCTGGTGCTGGCCGGCGTGCTGGAGAACTTCGGGTTCCGCCAGCTCCTGTCTCTGTTCAAGGTGAAGGCGTTCTGGGACTATCTGTGGCGGCGCAAGTCCTGGGGCCGGATGGAGCGCGAAGGGTTCCGCAAGGCGGCCGCTCCCGTGCCGGCCGCGGCATCGACGGCGGGGAGTTCTACGCGAGGCGGAGCCGCTTCCTGATCTCTCCCACCAGGTAGAGCGAGCCGCAGACGACCACGAGCCCCCCCGGTCCCGCGAGAGCTTCGGCGCGCTCCAGGGCGGCGCCCGGATCGCCGATCATCAGGGCCTCGAAGCCCTGATCCCTCGCCGCGCGCGCCACCTCCTCCGGATCGCGCGCCCGCGCCACGGCAAGGGTGGTCGCGATCACCTGACCGAAAAGCGGCCGGAGGGCGCCGAGCATCTCCTCCATCGCCTTGTCCCGCATCAGGGCGCAGACGAGGACGCGCCGCGTCCGCGCCGCCTGGTGCGCCGCCAGGTAATCGGCGAGGACGCGGCAGCCGGCCGGGTTGTGGGCCCCGTCGAGGAGCAAGGCGGGGCCGCTTCCTGCAGGATGGGCGGGGACGAGCTCGAGCCTTCCCGGCCAGCAGGCGGCGCGCAGGCCGCGCTCGATCGCGTCCTTATCCTGCGCCCCGACGATCTCAGCCAGCAGCACCGCCACCGTGGCGTTGTCGATCTGGTGCGCGCCGCGCAGCGCCGGCGCCAGCGCCTCGTAGCGGCCCCCGCGCGGGGTCTCGAGATCGAAGACAGGCGGATCGGCGAGCAGGGTGTGTGTCCGGACGGCGCACCGGGCGGTTTCCTGCAGCGGCGAGCCGGTGGCGGCCGCCTCGCGTCGGAGGAGAGCCAGCACCTCCGGCTCCTGCCGCGCCACGACGGCCGGCACGCCCGGCTTGAGGATGCCCGCTTTCTGATGCGCGATCTCCGCCAAGGTCTCTCCTAACCATTGCGTGTGATCGAGGGCGATCGGCGTGATGGCGCAGGCCACCGGGGTGACGACGTTGGTCGCGTCGTACCGCCCTCCCATCCCGACCTCGAGGACGGCGATCGGCACGCGCCGGCGGCTGAAATGGAGAAATGCGAGGGCGGTCGTCGCTTCGAAGTAGGTCGGCGGCGCGCCGCCGTCCCGGCGCAGGGCCGCCACGGCCTGTTCCACCTCCCCCGTCAAGGCCGCGAGCTCCGGCCCGCCGATCGGCTGCCCGGCGATCCGGATACGCTCTTCGAACCGGACCAGGTGCGGCGAGGTGTAGAGCCCCGGGGCGAGTCCCGCCTGGTCGAGGATCGAGGCGGTGAAGGCCGCGACCGAGCCCTTGCCGTTGGTGCCGGCGATCAGCACCGACCGGAAATCACGCTGCGGATCGCCCAGGCGGGCGAGCAGCGCCGTGATCCGCCTGAGCCCCGGCTGGATTCCGAGCGATTCCAGGCTGTCGAGCCAGCGCAGCGCTTCGTCCTGGGTCATTGCGGCGCGGACGTGCCGGCGACCACCTGAGTCGCTTCAGACTTCGGAGGGGTTGTACTTGCGGGCGGCGATCGAGGTGGGGAAGGGAACGGTGCGGCGCGGGGCTTCCTCGACGGGCTCTTCACCCTGAGGCTCCCGGCGGCCGGCGGCATCGGAGGGGCCGCCCGATTTCTGCGCGCCGGCGGCGGCCAGGTCGCGGTTGTAGATGACGCGCAGACACTGAATGAGGACCTCGCGCATCTGCCGCCGCTCGAGGATGAAATCGAGCATGCCGTGCTCCAGCAGGAACTCCGAGCGCTGGAACCCCTCCGGCAGCTTTTCGCGAATCGTCTGCTCGATGACCCGCGGTCCGGCGAACCCGATCAGCGCCTTCGGCTCGGCGATGTTCAGATCCCCCAGCATGGCGTACGAGGCGGTCACCCCTCCGGTGGTCGGGTCGGTCAGGATGGAGACGAAGGGAAGCCGCGCCTCGTGCAGCTTCCCGAGCGCGGCGGAGATCTTCGCCATCTGCATCAGGGAGAGCGCCCCCTCCTGCATCCGCGCCCCGCCCGAGCAGGAGATGATGACCAGCGGGATCGCCTCGTCGAGGGCGCGCTCGACGGCGCGGGTCACCTTCTCGCCGACCGCCGATCCCATGGAGCCGCCCATGAAGCCGTATTCCATCACCGAAAGAACCACCTGGGTGCCGCCGAGGCTCCCGCGGGCGTTGATGACCGCGTCGTTCAGGCCGGTCTTCTCGCGGTATTCGCGAAGACGATCCTTGTAGGCTTTGACATCGCGGAATTTCAGCGGGTCGATCGAGTAGATGTCGGTGTCGATCTCCTGGTATCGCCCCTCGTCGAACAGGGAGAAGAGCCGCTCCCGGGCCGAGATGCGGAAGTGGTAGCCGCACTTCGGGCAGACGTTGGCGTTCCTCAGGACTTCCTTTTTATAGATGATTTCTTTGCAGGAGTTGCACTTGACCCAGAGGCCCTCAGGCACCTGGAGCCGGCGGTGTTCAACCGCCTGCTTGGGCTTCCGGATCTTCTTGAACCACGCTATTTCCATCGATGGCCGGCCTGCCCCCGGTTCGAACCCCCCCGGGGAGAGGTAGGGCGGATATTATCGGCAGCACCCCCCAAGGTCAAGCGCGGAGGCCCCGGAAACC
>JAYUCR010000076.1:0-5763 GCA_043740165.1 Acidobacteriota bacterium
GCAAGCGACTGACGGTGTGACGGTCGACCAGCGGTTCCGCCCCGAGGACCGCATCCGCAAGCGCAGCGAATACAAGGCCCATTACGATCGGGCGCGGAAAATTCCCTCACGGAGCTTCATTCTGTTCGTCGCGAAGAACGACCTGGGAAGACCACGACTGGGCATCACCGCCACCCGCCGCATCGGGGGCGCCGTGCGGCGTAATCGGGCGAAGCGTCTGGTGCGCGAGATCTTCCGACGGCACAAGCACCTTTTCCAGGACATCGACATCGTCGTCAATGGCCGGTTGTCTCTCCCCGGAGCCGAGTACCGTCTCCTGGAGGCCGAGTTTCTTCAATGCCTGCGTCCATTCCTGAAACGCGCATGAATCGGTCTTCTCTTCCGCTTCCGGGCAGGATGGCGCTCTTCGCTCTCGAGGCGTATCAGCGTTTCCTATCGCCGCTCCTGCCGCGGGCCTGCCGTTTCCATCCCACCTGTTCGGAGTACTGCGCCGAGGCGATCCGCCGGCACGGCGTGGGACGCGGGGCGGGCCTTGGGTTGCGCCGCCTTCTCCGATGCCAGCCGTTCGCCGCCGGCGGCTTCGATCCGGTGGCCTGATGGAAAAACGCCTCGCCATCGCCATCGTGCTGTGCGTCGGCTTCATGGTGCTCTGGGGCTGGCTCTTCCCCGCGCCGAAACCACCACAGACCCCGGCGGCGCCGGTGCCCGTTCAAGGCCAGAGTGTCGTGGCGGAGGCTGCGCCCGTGGACCAATCGCCGGCCGGCGCTACCTCCTCCCCCGCCGCCTCCCCGGCCGCGCCGGCGGCGCTGACCGGGACGGACGCTCCCGCCGCATCCCGCGCCAACATCCTCCCGGCCGCCGCCACCGCGGCGACCGCGGAGGAAATCATCGCGGTCGATCTCCCGCTCTTGTCGGTCCGGATGTCCAACCGCGGCGCGCACATCACCTCGTGGAAATTGCCGCGCTACAACGACACGAAGGGCGCGCCGCTCGATCTCGTCTCCCCCATCGACCCCAAGCTTGATCGCTTCCCTCTCGACCTGCACCTCGAAGACCAGGCGGCGTCGCAGAAGCTGCGCGAAGCCCTCTACCGTGTCGATCGACAGGAGCGCGACGATCAAGGCAGGAAGGTGATCGTCCTGACCTTCTCCTGGAACGACGGGCAGGGCAACGCCGCGGCCAAGACCCTCACCTTCACGGGCGATTCGTACGTGGCCGAGCTCGAGGTGGCCGCTGAAATCGCCGGACGGCCCGTCACGCCGGCCATCGAGTGGGGAGCCGGGTTCGAGGACGACGCGGTGACCGCCTCGGAGCGCATGAGCGTGGGGACGCGTGCCGTCGTCAACATCGATGGCCGGATCGAGCACCATTACGACGTCACGGTCAAACCGGAAGCCCCGTGGAGCGCTTCGGGTTCGATCGCCTGGGCCGGGATGGAGAGCAAGTATTTCGCCGCCATCCTGGTGCCGCAGGCGGCGACCGTGACGCCGTCACGGGCGCGCGTCGAATCCCTGCGCCTGGTGGAAGACGGGCGCGAGCAGATGCATCTCGATTTCGCCCTCCTGGCGCCGAGCGCGGGGCGCTTCCACCTGTTCGTCGGCCCCAAGGATTACGACATCCTCAAGGGGCTCGGCCTGGGCCTCGATCGCCTGCTCAACTTCGGCGTGTTCAGCCTCATCGCGGTGCCGCTCTTCGCGGCGCTCAAGTTCATCCAGCACTATACCGGGAACTACGGCTGGGCCATCGTCCTGCTCACGATCGGCATCCGGATGGTGTTCTTCCCGTTCATGCACCGAAGCCAGCTGAAGATGCGCGTCATGCAGGAGAAGATGAAGCGCATCCAGCCCAAGCTCAAGGCGCTCAAGGAGCGCTATCACAAGCTGGAGCGCAAGGAGGCCGAGAAGGGCAAGGCCGGATCGCGGCAGCGCGTGCGGCAGCAGCAGAACGAGGAAATGATGGATCTCTACAAGGAGGAAGGGATCAACCCCTTCAGCTCCATGTCGGGCTGTCTTCCCTTGCTGGTACAGATGCCGATCCTGTACGCCTTCTACAGCATCCTGACGATCTCCATCGAGCTGCGCCACGCCCCGTTCATGCTCTGGGTGCACGACCTGTCGGTGATGGACCCCTACTTCGTCACCCCGATCCTGATGGGCGCCTCGATGCTGGCGCAGCAGGTGATGACCTCCTCGGCCATCGCCGACGTGGGGCAGCGCCGCATGATGTACTTCATGCCGATCATGTTCACCTGGTTCTTCATCAAATTGCCGTCGGGGCTGGTGTTATACTGGCTCGTCAATAACCTCCTCGGAATCGTGCAGCAGTACCTGGTCAACAAGGAGGCCGACGCCAGGAAGCAGAGCGAGGCGGAGGCCGCAGCGTGAGCGATCGAACATGACGAGCGGCGAACAGGACGTGCGAGACGACGGCGCGCCGGCACCGATCCCGGCGCCTGGCGAGGTCGAGGCGCTGGCGCGGCGTCTCCTGGAAGGCCTCGGCTTCGAAGTGACGATCGCGGCGCGGGACACGGAGTCCACCATCGAAGTCGACATCACCGGTCCCGACCGGGAATTTCTCCTGGATCACAAGGCCGAAGCCCTCAACGCGCTGCAATACCTTTTGAACCGCATCATCTATCGCGGCCGCGTCGGAAAGAAGATCCACCTCGACAGCGGCGCGTACCGCCGCGATCGCGAAGAGGAGATCGTCGAGATCGCCCGGCGCACCGCCGAGACGGTCAAGGCCCGCGGCGAAGAGGCGCTCCTGAACCCGCTCAATTCCTACGAGCGCCGTCTCGTGCACCTGGCGCTGTCCGAGATCGACGGCGTCGGGACCCGTAGCGTCGGCGAGGGCGCGCTGAAGCGGATCGCCATCTTCCCCGCCGCCAAGTCAAGCCCGGGAGCCCCGCACTCCGGGTCCTGACGGTACCGAGGGCGCCATGTCGACGGCCCCTTTCACCCCTTCCGCTGGAGACACCATCGTGGCGATCTCCACCCCGCCGGGGCGCGGCGGGATCGGTGTCGTGCGGCTGTCGGGATCGCGCGCCGCAGCGATCGCCCTCGGGTTGTTCCGATCGTCGTCCAAACCGCCGGACCCGGGACAGGCGGTCTACGGCGCGCTCTTGTCGACCGGCGGGACGGCCGTCGATGACGGGTATCTCATCCTCTTCCGTCCTCCGCGCTCCTTCACCGGCGAGGAGATGGCGGAGCTCTGGGCGCATGGCAGCCCGCCGGTGCTGCGCGCCCTGGTGGAGGGGGCGGTCGCGGCCGGCGCGCGGCCCGCCACTCCGGGCGAATTCACCCTCCGCGCCTTCCTGAACGGGCGCATCGACGCCACGCAGGCCGAAGCGATCGGCGAGCTGATCGCCTCGCGCACGCTGTTCCAGGCGCGCGTCGCGCGGGAACAGCGCCTGGGGCGCATCTCGGCAGCCGTGAACGAGCTCAAGGACCGCCTGATCTCAGCCGTGGCGCGGGTCGAAGCGGCGATCGAATTCGCCGACGAGCCCGAGGCCGGAGGATTTCTGCCGGAGGGGGTGCTGCTGTCGACGGTGCGCGCGGTGCGGCAGGGAATGGAACGGCTGGCCGCCACGCATGAGCGCGGGCGGCGCCTGCGCGATGGGGCCCGGGTCGTGTTGGCGGGCGCGCCCAATGTGGGCAAGTCGAGCCTGTTCAATCGGCTGCTCTCGGAAGATCGGGCGATCGTCACCCCGATCGCCGGCACGACCCGCGACCTGATCGAAGAGACGCTCGATCTGGGCGGCCTGCCGGTCGCCCTCATCGACACGGCGGGACTTCACGAGACGCGCGACGACGCCGACGCGGAGGCGGTCCGCCGGGCGCGCGTCGCGCTTGAGAGCGCCGATCTCGCGATCGTTGTCATCGATTGGAGCCGGTCGCTGGCGGAGCCCGAGCGTGTCCTGCTCACCGAGCTCGATCCGGACCGGGCGCAAGTCGTCCTCAACAAGGTGGATTGCCCCTGCGGCATCGGCCTCGACCGGGTCCTCCACCTGCGCCAGCGGCACGGGGTGCTGGAAGTCTCGGCGCGGACCGGCGAGGGGATCGACGATCTGCGCCGTCGCCTGCACGATCGGCTGGCGCCGGCATCGAGCTTCGACGACCTGTTCCTGACCAGCGTGCGGCAGCACGACCTGCTCCGCCGCGGCGCCGCGGCGCTGACGCGGGTCGAGAGCGGCGCCGCGGGCGGGCTGGGGGGCGAGTACCTGGTGGTCGATCTTCGCGACGCGCTCGACAGCCTGGGCGAGATCACGGGCGAGGTCGGCACCGACGCCATTTACGATCGCATCTTCAGTACCTTCTGCATCGGCAAATGAGCCTCCATCGCGACGACCTCCCGGCGTCCGACTCCCCCGCCGACTTCGACGTCGTGGTGATCGGGGCCGGCCACGCCGGCTGCGAAGCCGCGCTGGCGGCGGCGCGCATGGGCTGCTCCACGGCGCTCCTGACCCTCGACGTGGCGGCGGTGGCGCGAATGTCGTGCAACCCGGCCATCGGCGGACTCGCGAAGGGGCACCTGGTGCGCGAGATCGACGCTTTGGGCGGCGAGATGGCGCGCGCCATCGACGACACCGGCATTCAGTTCCGCCTGCTCAATGCCAGCCGCGGGCCTGCCGTGCAGGCGCCGCGCGCCCAGGCCGACAAGGATCTCTACGCGGCACGCATGCGCCGGGCCGTCGAGGCGACCCCCGGACTGCATCTTCTGGAGGGTGAGGCGGAGGATTTGATCGTCGAGGGGGGCCGGATACGCGGCGTTCTCCTGGCCGGCGGGCGGGCCGTGCAGGCGGCGGCGGTCGTGGTCACGAGCGGTACTTTCCTGCGCGGCCTCATCCACATCGGCCTGGAGAGCCGGCCGGGCGGCCGCATCCACGAACGGGCGGCCGCGGGGCTCTCGGCGGCGCTCGAGCGCCTCGGCTTTCCCCTCGGGCGGCTCAAGACCGGCACGCCGCCGCGCGTGCTGCGCGAGAGCGTGGCGTTTGATCGCCTGGAGCGCCAGCCGGGAGATCCGGTGCCGGTTCCGTTTTCGTTCGAGACCGAATCGATCGACCGGCGTCAGGTTGATTGCCACATCACCTGGACCAACCCGCGGACGCACGCCCTCATCAGCGGCAACCTGGACCGATCGCCGCTCTATTCGGGGGTGATCCGCGCCCTCGGTCCGCGCTACTGCCCGTCGATCGAGGACAAGGTGGTCCGTTTCGCCGACCGCGACCGGCACCAGATTTTCGTCGAGCCCGAAGGGCTGGAGCATCCCTGGATCTACCTGAACGGACTGTCGACCAGCCTGCCCGAGGAGGTTCAGGTGTCGCTGGTGCGCAGCCTCCCCGGCTTCGAGGAGGCGGAGGTGGCGCGCCCCGGGTATGCCGTCGAGTACGACTTCGTGCAGCCGACCGCCTGCACCCACACGCTCGAGACCAGGGCGGTCCCGGGGCTCTTCCTGGCCGGGCAGATCAACGGCACCACCGGGTACGAGGAGGCGGCGGCGCTCGGCATCGTGGCCGGCATCAACGCTGCGTTGCGCGTGCAGGGGCGGCCGCCGTTCGTGCTGTCGCGCGGCGAGGCCTACATCGGCGTGCTGGTCGATGACCTGGTCCTCAAGGGGACAACCGAGCCGTATCGCATGTTCACCTCGAGGGCCGAGTATCGGCTGCTGCTCGACATCGACAGCGCCGATCTCCGCCTGAGCGAAAAGGGCCGGAGCCTCGGGCTGATCGGAGACCAGCGGTACGCTCGGTTCCGGGCCCGCGTC
>JAYUCR010000077.1:0-2347 GCA_043740165.1 Acidobacteriota bacterium
CGCTGCTCTTCCTTCGACATGTGCAGGAAGAATTTCCGGATCACCATGCCGTTGTGCGCCAGGTAGCGCTCGTGGGCGTTGATGTCGTCGTAGCGCTCCTGCCAGATCCGCCGGGTCAGGAGACGCTGTGGCAGCCTCTGCCCCTCGAGGATCTCGGGGTGCACGCGCACCACCAGGACCTCCTCGTAATAGGAGCGATTGAAGATCCCTATCCGCCCGCGCTCCGGCAGGCAGCGCGCGGTGCGCCACAGGAAGTCGTGATCCATCTCCTCGGAGGAGGGGGCCTTGAACGAATAGACCTGGCAGCCCTGCGGATTGACTCCCGACATGACGTGCTCGATGGTGCCGTCCTTCCCCGCCGCGTCCATCGCCTGGAAGATGAGAAGGATGGCCCATCGATCCTGCGCGTACAGTCGCTCTTGAAGGACGCGCAAACGCTTGATCCCCTTTTCCAGGAGCCCGCCCCGCGCCGCCTCCTTTTTGACCCCGAGGGTCTCACGCGGGTCGATATCCCGAAGCCGGAAGCCGCGGCCGTCATCGATGCGGAAGGGCCGGACCAGGCGGGAGCCGCCGCTCACGACCGCGAGCCCCGGAGCACTTCGGCCACGAGCGCGTCGTGGACCGGGATCCCGTAGGAGCCGCCCACCTTCGCCATCGATCCGAGCCGGGCCGGCAGCGCATACGCGATCCGCCCCTCGCGGGCCTTCTTATCGCGCCGGGCGACACGCAGAATCTCGGCGGCGCCCAGGCGCCGCGGGATCGTGGTGGGCAGGCCGAGGCGGATCAGAAGCACCGCCAGCCGCTCCGCGAGGGCGGCCGGGGCGAGCCCGGCGCGCGCCGCGATGCGCGCCTCCGTCACCATGCCGATCGCCACCGCCTCGCCGTGCACCAGACGGTACCGGGTCAGGGTCTCGAGGGCATGACCGATGGTGTGGCCGAAATTGAGGATGATGCGGCGCCCCGATTCATGCGGATCCGAGGCCACGACGCGCACCTTGATACGGCAGCAGGCCTCGATGAGGCGCGACAGGACGTCGGGATCGCGGCGCAGGACGCGATCGGGGGCGCTCTCGATCGCCTCGAAGAGCGCCGCATCGGCGACCACCGCCGACTTGACCACCTCGGCCAGCCCGGAGCGGAACGGGCGGGGCGGCAGGGTGCGCAGGTGGTCGACATCGACATAAACCGCGGACGGCTGGTGGTAGGTGCCGATCAGGTTCTTGCCGGCGGGAAGGTTGATGCCGGTCTTGCCGCCGATGGCCGAATCGACCATGCCGATGAGCGTCGTCGGGATCTGCACGTACGGGATGCCGCGGTGGAAGGTCGAGGCGACCAGCCCCGTGAGGTCCCCCACCACCCCGCCGCCGAGGGCCACGAGGGCCGTGTCACGGTCGGCGCCGAGCTGGATCAGCCGATCCTCCAGGGTGTCACGGACGCGGCGCGACTTGCTGGCCTCGCCCGCCGCGATGACGATCATATCGGCCTGAAGCCCGCGGCGGCGCAGCGCCCCGAGCAGCCGGCGCCCGGGCCGGGGCGCCAGGTGGGAGTCGGTGATGACGACGAACCGCCGCGCCAGGGCCCGGCGGCGCAGCTCGACGGAGATGCGCGGTCCGAGCCCGCGTCCGATGCGGATCTCGTGCGACTCGTCCACGACCCGGCGCAATCGGATGGAAACTCGGATCATGGGGACACTCCACGGCGGGGGGCGTCACCTCCGCGCAGCCGGCGCAGAAACTTGCTCAGCGCCGGCCGCTGTCGGAGCCGGAGGCCGGCAGGCTGCGGACATAGTCCGCCACCAGCTCCCGGTGCTTGGCGTCGTCCAGCTCCCGATCGATCAGGCGCTCCGCGGCGCCGATGGCCAGGTCGGCGACCTGCCGACGCAGGGATTCCATCGCCTGCTTCTGCTCGTACTGGACCTGCTGCTTGCCCTGTTCGACCAGCTCGTTCGCGTCCTTGCGCGCCTGGGCCAGGATCTCGGCGCGCAGGATTTCGCTCTCCTTCCGGCCCTGCTCCAGCAGGGCCGCGGTCTCGCGCCGGGCGTTGGCCTGCGACTCCTGGTTCCGACGCAGCATCTCGTCGGCCTCGGCGCGCGCCTTCTGCGCCGCCTCGAGCGATTCCTTCACCGTCCGTTCGCGCTCGTCGAGCAGGGCCAGGAGCGGCTTCCAGGCGTATCGGCCCAGAAGAAACGACAGGATGAGAAAGGTGACGAGGGTCCAGAAGATCGTCCCGAATTCCGGGGTGATGAGCTTGATGCCCATGACGGTGTTCTCCGCGCCGGCGGCCCCCGGCTACTTCGCCGCCAGGATGATGCAGACGATGAGCGAGAAGAACGTCGCGCCCTCGATGA
>JAYUCR010000078.1:0-2346 GCA_043740165.1 Acidobacteriota bacterium
ATTCCGGCGTTGCGCTCGTCCAGATTCCCGGTCGGCTCGTCCGCCAGGAGGAGAGCCGGGCCGCCGACCACGGCGCGGGCGATGGCCACCCGCTGCTGCTCCCCGCCGGAAAGCTCCGCCGGGCGGCGGTGGAGGGCCGAAGCCAGCCCCAGCTCCTGCAGGATGGCGGCCCCCCGATCGCGCGCCCGGCTCCAGGATTCGCCCCCGATGAGCAGCGGCATCAGGACGTTTTCCAGGGCGCTGAACTCCGGCAGCAGGTGGTGAAACTGAAACACGAAGCCGATGTCACGGTTGCGGTACGCCGCCCGCTGTTTTGGCGGGATCTTCGTCAGGTCCCGCCCCCGGAACTCGATCCGGCCTTGATCGGGCTGGTCGAGGGCTCCTATGAGATGGAGCAGAGTGGTCTTGCCGGTGCCCGATTCCCCGAGGATCGCCACCATCTCGCCGCGATCCAGATCCAAATCGAGGCCGCGCAACACCTCGACCCGGCCGCCCGGCGGGCCGAAGGCGCGCTTCAGGTTGACGCAGCGCAGGAGCGCGGCGGGGGGCCCTTCACTCATAGCGCAGCGCCTCGGAAGGGTCGAGCTGGGCGGCGCGCCAGGCCGGGTACAGCGCGGCGAGGAACGAAACCCCGAAGGTGACCGCGATCACGGCGAGAACGTCGAACGGGCGCACGTGGAATGGCACATAAGGGATGAAATAGACGTCGGCCGGCAGGCGGACGAGGTGGAATCGATCGAAAGTGAACGCCAGGGCGACGCCGAGCGCGGCGCCGATCAGGGTGCCGACCCCGGCGATGATGAGCCCCTGCAGGGCGAAGATGCGCCGGATGCCGGAGGCCGTGGCGCCGAGCGCCGCGAGGACGCCGATATCGCGCACCTTTTCCATCACCATCAGCACCAGGATCGAAATGATGTTCAGGGCCGCCACCAGGATGATCAGCCCGATGCTGATGCTCATCGCCAGCTTCTCGAGCCGCAACGCCGAGAAGAAAGTACGGTTCATGTGCACCAGATCGTTGACGTAGAACTCCTGTCCGAGCTGCCCCTGCACCTCGGCGGCGATCTCCGAGAGTCGGCGGGGATCCCTGACCCGCGCCTCGATCGCGGTCGCCTCTTTCGACTGCAGCCCCATGAACCGTCGCAGCGTCTCGATCCCGGCGTAGACCCGGGTCGTGTCGTATTCGTAGAATCCGGCGTCCGCGATGCCCACGACCTCGAATTCGCGACTGCGGGGCACGGTGAGCAGCGGGGAAATATTCGGACGGGCGATGATCAGCCGGACGACATCGCCCGAGGCCACCCCCAGTGTGGCGGCCAGCTCCTTGCCGAGAATCACGGCGTCCCGCCCGGCGGGGGTCGGGCGCGTCAGGGCCGACAGGTCGCCCTGAACCTGCGACCCGATGTCGGTCAACCGGCGCTCCTGCTCGGGATCGATTCCCTTGATGAGGACGGCCGCACCGGCTGCGTTCAGCCCGCTGGACGCCATCCCCTTCTCATACACCACCGGCGTGGCAACCTCGATAGCCGGCAAAACGGCGACGCGGCGCGCCGCCGCATCCCCGTCTACCAGAGGGCGGCCCGACCATCCCGAAAGGACGGTCAGGTGGGCGTTGGCGCCCAGGATTTTTGCCTGAATCTGATCCTGGAACCCGGTCATGAGGGCCAGGACCACCACCAGGGCGGCCACCCCGACGATCACCCCGAGGATGGAGATGAGCGAGATGACGAAGATGATCGCCTGCTTGCGGCTGGCGAGAAGATAGCGGCGCGCGACGAACAGCGGGTACCCCAAGTCAGGACTCGGCCCGGTCCTTCTTCTGGGCAACCCAGTTCCCGGTGGCGGGCTCGCCTCCGGAAAGGATGAAATTCTGCCACGTGCCGCGCAGCGTGCGTCCGTCCGGCGCCAGGGTCGCCCCGAGATCCTGGGAGTGCCCCAGCTTGGAATCGATGCGGTGGAGGAGGACCTTGCCGTTGACGATGGTCCCCTGAAGGCTCCCCTTCCAGCCGCCCTCGAGCACGTATTCCCCCGCCAGGAGCGTGCCGGACTGTCGCAGCACGAAGGTTCCCTTGTCGCCGCTCGGCAGGTAAGAGACGTCCCAGGTGCCGGTCAAGGACTCGTTGTCCGAAGGGAGAGTCCGCCGCAGGCGGTTCATCTTTTCCTGGAGAAGGCCGATCCGCTCGTGGGCGTCGCGGATGCGCCACCTCAATTCGTGCGCCTCCCGGGTGAGCGCCTCGATCTCCTGTTCCACACGCGCCACTTCGGACTCGCGCGTCTGGATCGATTCCGGACTCGCTTCGGCGCGACCCTCGACCATGGCGTCCAAATCCTCGTACAATCGTCGCA
>JAYUCR010000079.1:0-2342 GCA_043740165.1 Acidobacteriota bacterium
CCGCCGCCACGAAGAGGCCGAGGAGAAACGGGTCTTCTACGTCGCCTGCACGCGGGCGCGCGAACGGCTGATCCTGGTCAACAGCCATTTCAAGCGAACGGCTCCGTGGCGCGACCGGCTGGCCGCGCTCGGCTACTCCATCGCCGCGGGAGCTTCTCCCCCGGACGGGCCGCTCGCGGACGGCGCGGTGGCCCACCGGACGGTGCGACCAGCGGCCACGCGGCCGGAGCCGCGCGAGGAGCACGTTGAGGAGCGTGTCATGGCGGCGGCGGCGGAGCTTCGGAAATTTGCCGGGCTGGCGGCTGCCGGGATGCGCCCTCCGCTGCGCTGGCCTTCGGCGGTCCGCCATGAGACGTCAGCGAAATCTCCGGCCGGCCCCCCGCAGGGGGACGGAGTCCTGCCCCGTCAGACGCTGCGCCTGGCGGGAACGGCGATCCACATGGCGCTCGAGAAAACACCCTTCGGCAGCGGCCGGGGCGCTCCCGACCGCGACCGCCTGCTCCAGACGGCCCGCCGGGTCGCTGCTGGGCTGCTGCACGAAGCGCCGCCGCAGGCGCGACATGCCGATCTGCAGCGGGAGCTGTACGGCAGCATCGACGAGATCCTCGCCGGCTTTTTCGCTTCGGCCCTGCCGGCGCGGCTGGGAGCCGCCACGATTCTCGGACGCGAGGTGCCGATTCTGTTCCGGGACGAACGGGACACCTGGGCCGGGGCCTGCGACCTGCTGTTCCGCGAGGAGAATCTTCTGATCGTGGCGGACTACAAGACCGACCGGTTCGAGGGGAGCGCGGAGGAGGCCGCCCTTCCCTACCGGGAGCAAATGAGGCTGTACGTGGCGGCGATCGCGAGGGCGTTTCCGGCCCAACCGGTGCGGGCCGAGGTCCTGTTCCTGCGGCGCGGAGTCGCCGTGCGTCTCGAGGATTCCGCCTGACCAGCTACTCGGCGGTCCGGACGACCTTCAACGCGGCTGCCAGCCGCCCCAAAGCACCCGTCCAGTCGAAAGGAGTGACCTCGCCTTGCCCCGGCCCGAAGCTGATGTGATCAAGCTTGAGGTCGGACCAGGCCGCTCCCTCCTCCTCGTCGATCCAGACCCTGATGAGCGAGGGGGGCTCGTTTTCCCAGGTCATCAACAGGAAGCGATCGGGATCGCAGACGGCGTAGTGGCCGCTCACCCCGCGGCCGTTCCATTCCAGTCGCAGCTCCCCGCCGGGGATGGCGTCCGCCGCCGCGCGGTCGGCCAGCCAGCCGGCCAGGCCGGCGCTGGTGGTGAAGGCATCGAAGATCATCTCGGCGCCGGCCTCCAGCCGGCGTTCGTGGCGCTCGGCGTGGCGCAGCAGGCCGCGGCCATGCTCGAGGAAGAGCTTCAGGACGTGCACCTCCGTTTGCCAGCCGCGATCGAGCGCCCGGAAGGTGTCGTCCCACTCCTCGTCCCCGGGGAACCCGGAGTGCGTGACGGTCAGGATCGCCCCGTCGCCCCACGGGTCGATGCGGAATTCCACCTCGGTTTCGGCCTCCTCCACCATCGCCTTGAGACGCAGGAGCTCCTGCTTGGCCACCGAGATGAATTCGCCGGTCGTGACCAGGGTTTCGGGGTTCGGATCGCCGGTGGCGGGGCCGAAGATCCAGCGGTAGGCTCCCCCCGGGCGCAGGTCGATCTCCGCATCCGCGACGAACCAGCGGCGCAGCAGGTCGGGATCGGTCAGCGCCTGGTAGACCTCGGCCGGTGACGCATGAATCCCGATGCTGTGGCGGCAGCTGCGGTCGGGCTCAAGACTGAGCCCGAGCGGCTCGTCCTGGATCATTCCTGCTCCCCTCTTGTGCGCGGGTCGGCGGCATTGTGGTTCCGAAGCGGGGGAACGGTCAAGCGAATGCGATTCAAGGCTTCCCGCCCGATGCTAGGATGAACCCGATGGCTCCAGATCCCGGCGGGACAACCAGCGTCGATCCGGTCTGCGGCATGGCCGTCACGCCGAATCCGGACGCCGTGCACGCGGTGAACGCGGGCAAAACCTACTGGTTCTGCTGCGACGGCTGCCGCGATCGGTTCGTCTCCGATCCGGCGGCCTATCTGAACCCCGGGCCGACCCGGCCTCGTGCGCCGGCCGGTCCGGCCCGCGACGCCGAATCGTTCTACACGTGTCCGATGCATCCGGAGGTCGTCAACGACCGTCCCGGCCCCTGTCCGTTGTGCGGCATGGCCCTGGAGAGGGTGGCCCGCACCCCTTCCGCCGCGGCGGCCCCTGAAAGCGATCACGAACGCCGGGACATGACCCGGCGACTCCTCATCGGCGCCTTCCTGACCCTGCCGCTGCTGCTGGTCGAGATGAGCCACATGATCCCGG
>JAYUCR010000080.1:0-5741 GCA_043740165.1 Acidobacteriota bacterium
GCCGCCATCCCGATACGTGACAGGTCCGACGCGTCGAAGGTGATCACCGCCACGCGGAAGCTGCTCTCACGGACCTCTACGCGCAGCACACCGTCCTCGCAGGCGGCCCGCACCAGCGGCACATAGCCCAGGAAGCGGTACCGGGTCGCCAGCTCCTCGGCGATGCGTTCCGGCTCGCAGGAGGCGCCGAGGTTTTTCTCCAGGCGCCGCCGCAGCTGGTCGGCGGGAAAGATGGTGCCGGTGTCCGGGACGTCACCGAGGAAGCGAACCGGGGCCACCTCCCGGATGACGCCCGCCTCCGTGCCGCCCGGCGCATCCGCGGCGCGGCTGGGCAGGCCGCAGAAACCGGCGGCGCAGCAGCCTACCAGCAGGGAGGCGGTCAGGAGCCGCGGAGTGGTCTTGAGAGCCGCCATGCGCGGCGCCTCTGTACCGTCAGGCCCGGCGCCGTGTCAAGTCGCAGCACCCGCTCCGCACGGCACCCATTTTCCAGTTGATCCCGAAAGACCAGTGAGGGGATACTCCTGCGCCCCCCGCGGTTCGGGCCGGAGCATAAGAAGAGGAGACAACATGCATGCAGCGCGGCGTCGAATCGGGATCGTCCTGTCCGGTGCGTTGGGGGCCATGGCCCTGATGGCGTCGCCGGCCGCGGCGGCCGGCATCGACAAGCCCTGGGAGGTCGGGGGGTACATCGTCAGCTCGACCTACGACAACGACAGCACCATCCAGGACACCTTTGCCTGGGGCGTCCGCGGATCCTGGCGCATCAAGGGGCCGCACCTCCTCGAGCTGACCTATGAAATCCAGAGCGCGGACAATGCGACGAAGGGCAGCGACATCACGTTCGACATCAACAAGTGGACCCTGAACTACCTGCACGACTTCAAAGTGAAGAAGCCGGACGCCAAGCTGATTCCGCTGATGCTGTTCGGCTTCGGCACAATGGCGTATGACAACGGCACGGACAGCGATACGACGACCGTGATTCAGGGAGGGCTTGGTGTCCGGTACCTGATCAAGCCCTGGTTCGCGCTGCGCTTCGACGGGAAAATATTCCACTACCACGGCGACGGCCCGATCATCCCGCGCCACGGTTTCTTTGGGTTCGATCTGGATGTCGGCGTCTCGTTCCTGTTCGGAACGCCCAAGAAATAGATCGGCGGTTCAGCGCGTCGCCGCCGGGGGGGCCGGGTCGGCTTTCCTGGCGGTGTCCTTGACCAGGACCACCGCGTCCTCGGGGGAACCGCCGACTCGGATCAGGCGGATCGCCACCGTGCCCTGGTTCTCCGGCTCGGTGATCGCCACCGCATAGTGCCCCGCTTCGCCGCTCCGGCAGGGATCGCAGGCGATCGGCTTGGGGCGCAGCGGGCTCTCCTTCCCCTTGGCGTCGATGCGCAGCAGCTGAAAACCCGTGACGTTGAATTCGTGCGTGGTCTCCCATTCGAGCCGCAGGCCCTTGGCATCGACCACCCTGCGCGCTTTCACGACCTTTTGCTCGCAGGCATCGCCGCGACCGTCGTGATCCGCGTCCTCCTGATCAGGGTTGGCGCGGTCGGGACAGTTGTCGCAGGCATCGCCGCGCCCGTCGCTGTCCCGGTCCTCCTGTCCGTGATTCGGACGATCGGGGCAGTTGTCGCAGGGATCGCCAAGCCCGTCGTGGTCGCCGTCCTTCTGGTCCGAGTTCGGGAATGTGGGGCAGGCATCGCAGCGATCGCCGATGCCGTCGAAGTCGACGTCCTCCTGCTTCGCATTGGTGACACAGGGGCAGTTGTCCTCGGCGTCGGCTATCTCGTCCTTGTCCAGGCACGGTTCGGGAGGAGCTTGGCCGGCGCCGCGAGCCGGCGATTCCGAACCGGAGGCGGAGAGGGCGCCGGCGCTGGCGCCGCCGGCCTCCACGCCGGCCGCTTCGCCGTCGCCGGGCTGCTTCGGATCGGGCGATGACGGGTCGGGATTCTCAGGAGGCTTCTTCGTCGCCTCATCGGGTCGCGCCGCCTGGGCCGTGACGGGGGCCGAGTTGCCGGAAACGATCGGGGTCAGGAACCCGCCCTGCAGGGCAAGCCCGATGGCGAACGTCACGCACTCCGTGCCGGGATCGGGAATCCTGGTATTGAAGGACGCCGGGCCGGCCACCGTCGCGACAGGTGTCCAGAGGCCGGAGGTCAGGAGGCTCGACAGCGGCGGGGAAGAGCAGAGCGATCGGTTCATGTACACCACGTACCCCGCGAGCACCGGACGCCGGCGACCCCGTGAATCCGGGCAGGTGGGGCGGGAAGTCTGCAGGCAATCGTCGTAAGTTGGCACCACTGCCCATTCCAGATCGACGCTCATGGTGCCGTCCGCCGAGGGGCGCATGCCCTTTATCGCCGGGATCGGAAGGTCGCTCGCCTTGAGCGGGCTGACCGAGCTGCCGTCGGGAGCGAATGGTTGAGCCCAGTCGATGATGTAGCAGGCTGCGTCCGCATCGAAGCCGACGGAAGTCACGAGAGCGACCCCGCTGTGCGTCGGTGAGCCCTCTTGCGCAGCGCTGACAGCCGCCACGACCACCGCATGCCCCCATTGGCCGTCAAGAGCGGGGCATCCGCTCGCCAGGGGATCCGCCCAGTTGCCGTTGACCGTGACGATGCCGTCGGAAGCCGACCCCGCTTGCGGCTGGCACTGCCCGCCCGATGTCTCTTCGCCGATGGCACGGCAGAATATTGCCGCCTGGCCGGTATGCACCGCGGGGTCCGTGAGGAGATAGGTGAAGCCGGTGAGGTGGGCCTCCGGCAGACCGGTCCAGTAGGAATCGAGTTCATGACGAATGGCCTGGGAATCGGGGCAAGTTGCGCCGGCAGGGTGGACCGCGGCAAGGACAGTCCATATCAGGGAAGACAGTCCGAGCGTGGATCGACTCCACGGTTTGAACATCAGGGCTCCAGACGGCTCAGCGGCGATCGGGTGAGCGGCGCTATCGCCCATCTATTTACCATCAAATCTGACCATGTCAAGGGGTGGTGTGGGGCGATCGGATACTGAACCAGAATAGACTCTTGTCCCCAGGCGAACTCCCCGCTAGAATCGCGCCGGAGCGGGGGACATGGACCAGCCAGAATCGTTTCGCAAGCTGTTCACCATCGACGAAGCCCGGGCGGTGCTGCCGATCATCATTCCTGCGGTCGAGGAGCTGCTGGGGACGTTTCAGGAGATCCGCACCGAAATCGAGGCGGCCGCCGGACAGAGCGGCTTGGAGCCGAGTAGCCCCGACCTTGCCGGGCATCTCAAGGCGAGGGGCGTGGCACCACGGCTGTTCGAAAGGGTGAAGGGACTCGTGGAGCGGATTCATGAGCACGGGTGCGTGGTGAACGGCCCCGAGGCGGGCCTCATCGACTTTCCCTGCCTCTTCAACAGCGAAATAGTCTTTCTCTGCTGGAAATTCGGCGAGCCCACCATCGGCCACTGGCATCGCATTCCGGATGGGTTCGCCGGCCGACGCCCGCTCCTGGATGCCGGCGAGGGCGACGCCGGGGTTCCGATCCACTGACCCCCGGCACGGTCGCCACACTCACCATCGAAGACCTCGCTCTCGCAGGGCGGGGAGTGGGCCGGCTCGGCGGGATGGTGGTCTTCGTCCCGGGGGCGCTTCCGGGAGAGACGGCCCGCGTGCGCATCGAGCGGGTCCGCCGGGGCTTCGCGGAAGCCCGCCTCCTCGATATCCTGGTGGTTTCCGCCGAGCGCGTCACGCCTCCCTGCATCCATTACGAAGCGTGCGGTGGCTGCGACCTGCAACACCTTTCCGCGGCAGGGCAGCTGCGCGCCAAACGCGGGCAGGTGCAGGCGGCACTCCGACGCATCGGAGGCCTTGCCGAGATCGAAGTTGGGGAGACCGTTCCCTCCGGCGCCGCGTGGGGGTATCGGTTTCGGATGGATTTTGACTGGGATGATGACAAGGGTCCGGTGATCGGTCTGCACCATCGAGGCCACCCGGAGCGCATCGTCCCGATCACGCGTTGCCTGCTGGCCGGCGAAGTCGTCAGCGACATGCTGCCCTGGCTGGCCCGCGAGGCGGCGTCCCGGCGGCTGGCGGCGTTCGATCGGCGCCGGCAGCGGGGTTTTCTCAGACGCACAACGATTCAGGAGGGGCACGAAACGCGTGAGCTCCTGGTGACCCTGGACACCGCGCGCGGCGATCCCCCCGCCCTCCTCGATCTGGCCAAGGCTGTCAGGCGACGCTTCCCGCGCATCGTAGGGGTGGTGCGGGTGGAACACAGTCGCGATGGGCACCTGGTTGGCGAATCCATACTCGAAGGGCGGGATCACCTCTTCGAGGAGATCGAGGGAGACCGATTCAAGATTCCCGCGGGGGCCTTTTTCCAGCCCAATGCTTCCGCCAGCGTGCCGCTCCGGCGGCATGCCGTCGACGCGCTCCGGCTTTCAGGAACGGAGAATGTCCTGGAGCTGTACTGCGGCGTCGGCTTCTTCTCGGTGGTTCTGGCGCGCCGCAGCGCCTCGGTGACCGCGGTGGAAGGGGTCCGGGCGGCCTGCGCGGCAGCGCGCGAAAACGCCGCCCAGGCCGGGGCGGATCGCTGCCGATTCCTCTCGGGGGATGTCGCGGACGAGCTGCCCGCCCTCCTCGAGTCGGCCTGGGACGCGGTGCTCGTCGATCCGCCGCGGGGCGGACTGGCCTCGACCGTCGTGCAGGCGCTGGCGCGGGCCGCGGCACCAAGGCTCGTCTATGTGTCCTGCGACCCCGCGACGATGGCTCGCGACCTGGGAGTGCTCGTCGGCGGCGGCATTTACCGATTGGTGCGGGTCACACCGTTCGATCTCTTTCCGCACACCCAGCATGTCGAGTGCGTGGCCGAGCTGGAACGGAACTGATGGTTCAGGAGGCGGCGGCGCGGGCGTCCGGCGCCAGGCGCACCGCCCCGCTGGACAGGAGCTGGAACAGCGCGGAGAAGGCCTCGAATTCTCCCAGCCGGGCCTGCTCGACGATCTCGCCGACACTCTTCACACCGTCCACCAGCGGGTAGATCTTCTTCTCCTCGGCACTCAGGTCGGCGCGCGTCGACACCTCCTGCGGTCTCAACACGGGCTGCACGATGGCATGGTCGTCCGGGATGGCGGCCCGCAGCTTGGTCCATTCATCGAGCCGATGGATGCCGTCCATGATGATGCGGGTGGTCGACATGGCGAGGGTGATTTTTTCCGGGCTCTCCACGACACCCTCGGCGAATTCGAACAGGCCGCTACGCCAGTGGAACAGGGAGTAGATGATCTCCAGGACCTGCTGCTTGACCGCCCAGTGCAGCTGGTCGGCGGTGATCAGCCCCATGCGCACCAGGACCTTGCCGTGTCGCGTCGTTTCGTCGATGTGCGCCGCCGACAGGGCGTTCTGTTCCGGGGTGATCACGCCGGTTCGAACCAGGAAGTTGCCGAGGCTGTTGCGCACCGAATTCGACCGGGCGAAAACGATTTCACCCGAATGCCAGGTGAGGGTCCGTGTCTCCGCGCCGCGAGTCAGCCGGAGGGTGCCGGACTTCTTGCTCATGGTCAGAAGGGTGACGATATCGGCCAGGTTGAAAGCACTCAGGTCGCCGCTCAGGATGCTGCGTTGGGCCATCCCGTCACCCCTCGCAGATCCGGCGGGAGCCGGCTGAAAGGCGTTCGACCACGATCAGGGGCGCCTGCTGCAGATTGGCCGCAAACCCCCCGCCTCCATTCTTGACAGCCCTGCTCGCACTTCGTACACTTAGCCCGCTTCCGCT
>JAYUCR010000081.1:0-2340 GCA_043740165.1 Acidobacteriota bacterium
TCCACCGGCGCGGCGGCGGCTCTGATGGCCGCAGCCTCGCTGCGCGGGACGATTCGCGCCGTCGTGTCGCGGGGAGGCCGGCCCGACCTGGCGATGCCGGTCCTGGGGAACGTGGCCGCCCCGACTCTCCTCATCGTCGGAGGCCGGGACGACGTGGTGATCGCCCTCAATCGAAAAGCGCACGCGCAGCTGACCGGCGTCAGGGAGCTGGCCATCATCCCCGGCGCGACCCACCTGTTCGAGGAGCCGGGAACGCTCGAGGAGGCGGCGCGTCTCGCCGCCGACTGGTTCGCGCGGCATCTTGCAACACGTCGCTGACCCGCCGGGCGCGTGAGGCGACGGCAGCGAACGGTCCCGGGTTCTCCCCGCAGATCTTGCGGGCACGGCTCCTCCCGACTTGACGCCATAATCCCCGCATGAGCCGCCGCCTCATTCCGTCCGAGCGGATCGAGGGCATCGCCGACAGCCTCGTGGGGCTCACGGCGACCGAGGCCGAGGCGCGCCTGAGACGGTTCGGCGGCAACGACATTCTCGAGCGTCCGCCGGGCGGCTGGCGCCACCTGGCGCTTGAAACGGCGCGCGATCCGATGCTCTGGTTCCTCCTCGGCACCAGCCTTCTGTTCGCGTTCACCGGCGACAAAGTGGAGGCCGCCGTCCTCCTCGTCGCGCTGATTCCGTTCATCGGCATGGATGCGTTTCTCCATCGCCGCACCCAGGCCTCCACCCAGGGCCTCAGCGGCCGCCTGGCATCGACCGCCACGGTGGTGCGCGACGGCGTGGCCGCGGAGCTCCCGGCGACCGCCGTGGTGCCGGGCGACCTGGTTCTGGTGCCTACCAGCGAGCCGTTCCCCGCGGACGGCGTCATCGTGGGCGGCGACTCTCTGCAAGTGGACGAATCGGCGCTGACCGGCGAGGCCTACCCGGCGCGCAAGACCGCCGCGCGCCTCACCACCGAGGAGCCGCTTGACGATCAACATTGGGCCTTCGCCGGCACCCGGCTGCTGACCGGCAAGGCGCAGGTCCGCGTGATCTACACGGGCGGCGAAACCCTGTACGGAGAGATCGTCCGTTCCGCCATCAGCGGAACGCAGGCGCGCACGCCCCTTCAGATCGCCATCGCCGGGCTCGTGCGCGTTCTGGTCGTGGCCGCGCTCGTCGGCTGCATCATCCTCGCCTGGGTCCGGATCGCGCAGGGGCACGGCATCGTGGACGGTCTCGTCAGCGCGGTCACGCTGGCGGTCGCCGCCCTGCCCGAGGAGTTCCCGGTGGTCTTCACTTTTTTCCTCGGCGTCGGCGTCTACCGGCTGGCGAAGAAGCAGGCCCTGGTGCGCCGCGCCGTGGTGGTGGAGAACATCGGCCGCGTTTCCACCATCTGCACCGACAAGACCGGCACGATCACCGAGGGCCGACTCTCCCTGACCCACGTGGAGGGGGCGGAGGGCACTTCCGAGGCCGAGGTGATGCGGCTCGCCGCCCTCGCGTCCCGGAAGGAGACCGGCGACCCGCTCGATGCCGCCATCTTGAGGGCGCTCCCCCCGACGCCCGGGCTGCCTGTGCTGGCGACGTTCCCTTTCGCCGAGGACCGCAAGCGCGAGACGGTGGTCCTGCGCGAAAATGAGCGCCTGCTCGCCGTGACCAAGGGGGCGCCCGAAACGATCCTTGCGCTGTGCACGCCGGACGGCGGCGCGGCCGGCTCGTGGCGGGAGCGCGTGGACCGGTTCGCGCAGTCCGGCCACAAGGTGATCGCGGTCGCCAGCCGCGTGCTGGAAGCGTCGGCCTGGCCCGGCGGCGAGCCCGATCGCGGATTCCAGTTCGGCGGGCTGATCGCCTTCGAGGACCCGGTGCGCCCGGGCGTGCCGGAGGCGGTCGCCCAGTGCCGCAGCGCCGGCATCCGCGTCATCATGGTGACCGGCGATCACCCGGGGACCGCGGCGGCCATCGCGGCCGAGATCGGCCTTGGCGGCGGCCGGCCCGAGGTGGTGCTGGCCGAGGAATTCGAGCGCCGGGTCGCCGCGAACGCCGACAGCAGCCGCATCGACGTGGTGGCGCGGGCGGTCCCCTCCCAGAAGCTCGCGCTGGTCCGCGCCCTGCAGCGATCGGGCGAGATCGTGGCGGTCACCGGCGACGGCGTCAACGACGTGCCGGCCCTGCAGGCCGCGGACATCGGCATCGCCATGGGCGAGCGGGGAACGCGCAGCGCCAGGGAAGTCGCGGACATCGTGCTCCTCGACGACAACTTCGCCAGCCTGGCGAGCGCCATCGCCGAAGGCCGGCAGCTGTTCACCAATCTCCAGCTGGCCTTCCAGTACCTGCTCACGATCCACATTCCCCTGGTGATCA
>JAYUCR010000082.1:0-5735 GCA_043740165.1 Acidobacteriota bacterium
TCCAGGCGCCAGTTCTCGATGCTGTCGCGCAGCAGGCGGTCGATCTCCGGCAGGGCCCCGACGGTGCCCAGCGCCAGGCGCTCGGCGAAATCGCGCACCTCGTCGGGCACATTCTCCTGGTCCCAGAAGTGCGCCACTACGTCGCCCATCGGCATGCCGCCGATTTCCGACTGGTAGAGCATCTGCAGGGCGAATTCTCGCCCCTGGTGGCGGGAAGGCATCGTTCGGCCCCTTACTCCAGAACCTTGAAGAGTGAGATCATCTCGATAGCCGCCAGGGCCGCATCCCAGCCGCGATTCCCCCCCTTCACACCGGCCCTCTCGATCGCCTGCTGGAGGTTTTCGGTGGTGACGACGCCAAAGGTCACGGGGATGCCGGTCTCGCGCGCCGCCAGCTCAACGCCGCGCGCCACCACCTCGCAGACCTGGTCGTAGTGGGAGGTCTCGCCGCGGATCACGCACCCGAGGCAGATCACGGCATCGTAACGCTTCGAGCGCGCCAGCCGCAGGGCGGTCACCGGGATCTCGAGCGCTCCGGGGACATGCGCCACGGTGATGTCCTTGTCGGCCACGCCATGCCGGAGGAGACAATCCTGGGCGCTCTGGAGCAGGCGATCGACGATGAGGTCGTTGAAACGCGACACGACGATCCCGACACGCATCCCTTTGCCGTCCAGGACCCCGCTCACATTTCGCGCCGTCATCGAAAGATCCTCCGCGCCGGACAGGACGGGATGCCGGCGATGGTATCGGCCACCCCGAGGGCTGTCAAGGCGATGAGGGGCGCCGACAGCGAGGGGGGCGGGAACGGGGCTCCGCTTCGGTTCGCTCGCGATGGGAACGGTCAATCCGGCCGGTCCCGGGGCGCGGCTCACAGGCGCTGCGCCCCGTTCCCGCCCCCCTCGCATGCCGCAACCCCGCGCTCGGAGCCGGATGTCACCATCACGCTAAGCGCGGACGGGCGAGAAACGAATTCCGCCTCGACCCTCGAGCAGGCGGAGCAAGCCGCCTTTTCGGGACGTCTGTCCGCTCGCATCGAGAGGACCGTCTGAGCGCGGCGGGGGGCAGCGGGGCGCAGCGCCTGTGAGCCGAAGCGGAGCCCCGCTGCCCCCCGCCGCGCCTCGCGGAGTCAGCTCAACGCGATCCGCCCGCCGGCCGAAGTCGGACAGGCTCCTAGGGCAGACAGGGGCGGAGCAGCACGGCCCAGTGCGGCGCCAGGAGGGTCTTGAGCGCCACGTCGAGGAGGAGGAGGACCAGGGCCGCGACCGTCATCGGAAGCGCACCGGCGGAGGGGATCCTGCGACGGGTGGCGGCCGCGAGAACGGGACGGGAAAGGACCACCCCCAGCAGGATGAAGGCGACGACCCGCGTCACCGCCCAGGGCGACCAGCCGCAGAGCAGCGCCAGCCCGGGAGCGGGCCCGTGCGCCAGCGCTCCGACGTAGTAAGACATGTAGCCGATCAGCACCGCTCCCATCGCGAGGCCCAGGAGCCCGCCGCTCGCGAGCGTCGCCGCGACGAACAGGCCGAGATGCGCCGCATGCTGCGGCACGAAGCGCGCCGGCTCCGATTCCCGTCCGGCCCCCGCGGCGATGAACGCGAACATCTCGTCCCGATAGGCCGGGCCGTTCAGGACGGCGCCGCCGACCCCAGCCGGATCGTGGGCCGTCAGGGCGATCAGCGTCGCCGACAGGCTGGCGGCCCACAGGAGCGCCGCCGCGACGGCGGCTTTCCGGCGGGCATCCACCACGAGTCGCGCGAAGCAGGGATAGACCGCGAGGGTGGCCAGGATCGGGAGGAAAAAACGGCCGCCGCGCACCCCGAGGAGGACGGCGATCGGGGCGAGCAGGGGCGGGAGAAGCGGCAGAAGCTTAGGAGTGTGTCCGAGTATTCGCATGGGTCACGTTCGCCGCGCCGGGCCGGCTCATCCGCGGCGGGCGGGACCGCCGATGCTGACGAAGTCGCGCAGCTCCCGGGCGCGCGCCTCGATAGCCCGCGTGGTCACCGAGGCGAGCCGCTTCAGGCTGAAATCCTCGACGCAGAACGAGGCCAGCACGCTGCCATACACCATCGCCTGGCGCAGCGCGGCCCCGGTCGTCTTCCCTTCGCGCGCCAGGTGTCCCATGAAGCCGCCGGCGAAGCTGTCACCGGCGCCGGTCGGGTCGACCGGACGCTCGATCGGGTAGGCCGGCACCGCGAAGTAGTGGCCGCCGTGAAACAGCGCCGCGCCGTACTCTCCCCGCTTGATGACCAGGAACTTGAGGCCCAGCCCCAGGAGACGTCGCGCCGCCGCGACGGTGTTGAGCTCGCCCGCCAGCAGGCGGGCCTCGGAGTCGTTGATCACCAGCCCGTCCACCGCCGCCAGCAGGCGCTTCAGGCTGTCGCTTTTCCCCTCGATCCAGAAGTTCATGGTGTCGCACGCCGAAAAGCCCGGCTTGACCTGCTTGAGGACCTGGCGCTGCAGATCGGGATCGATATTTCCGAGGAACAGAAAGCGCGCTCCCTGATCCTCCTTGCGCAGCTTGGGCTGGAACGCTTCGAAGACGTTGAGGTGGGTGGAGTGGGTGGTGCGGTCGTTCAGGTCCTCGGAGTATTCGCCGCTCCACCGGAAGGTCTTGCCCTCCGCCACCTCGAGGCCGCTCACGTCGATGCCCCGCTGCTTCAGGAGCGCCAGGGACCCGCCCCCGAAATCCTGCCCGACGACCGCCACCATGCGCACCGGCGTCAGGTACGACGCGGCGACCGCGAAGTAGGTGGCCGATCCGCCGAGCACCTCCTCGGCCACCCCGTAGGGGGTCTTCACGGTGTCGAACGCCACGGAGCCGATGACGAGCAGCGCCATGCCTTACTCCAGGACGCGGCCGGCGATCGGGCGCAGGCGCTCGCGCGCCTCCGGCGGGATGCGGGAGCGCTCGGTGAGGATCGCGTCGGTGAGGGCGTTGCGGCACGCGCAGTCGCGCTTTTCAGGGAGACGCGCCAGGGCCCGGGCCAGAATCTTCTGGGCGTTGGCGGCGTTGTCGTTCAGGCGCGCGACCACTTCCTGGACGGTGACCGCTTCCTCTTCGGCGCGCCAGCAGTCGTAGTCGGTCACCATCGCCATGGTGGCGTAACAGATCTCCGCCTCGCGCGCCAGCTTCGCCTCCTGGACGTTGGTCATGCCGATAACGTCGAGCCCCAACGATCGGTAGAGATGCGATTCCGCTCGCGTCGAGAACTGCGGCCCTTCCATGCAGAGATAGGTGCCCCCATCGTGCAGCCGGACCGCCACGCCGCCCGCCGCTTCGCGCAGCGTCGACCGCAGCGCCGCGCAGACCGGATCGGCGAGGGAGACGTGGGCCACGACACCGTTGCCGAAAAAGGTCGACGGCCTCTGCCGTGTCCAATCGATGAACTGATCCGGGAGAACGACGTCCAGCGGGCGCAGGTCCTCCTTGAGGCTCCCGACCGCGCTGACCGAGACCAGACGCTCGACGCCGAGCATCTTGAAGCCGCAGATGTTGGCGCGGAAGTTGATCTCCGTCGGCATGAGCCGATGCCCGCGCCCATGCCGCGCGAGGAAGATCACATCGCGCCCGCCGATCGAGCCGGCCATGTAGGCGTCCGAGGGAACGCCAAAAGGGGTGTCTATCGCGACCTCGCGCGCCGCTTCGAGGCCGGCCATCGCGTAAAGGCCGCTGCCGCCCAGGATGCCGAGGGGCGCCGGTTTCATTTCTCCTCCGCGACCGGGCGCGGCAGCACCAGCAGACTGCGGCGGGCGCTCCGGCCCCCCTGCACCAGCACCTCGAGGGCGCGCGCCCCGGCGACGCAGGTCAGGGAGAGCCCGGACGCCGGATCCGCGCGGCGCGCCGCGGCCTTCAGGACGGTGCGCGAGCGGGTTTCCACCGTGCGCGCCCCGCGGCGGGCCAGGAGCCCCTGGACCCCTTGCAGCCGCAGGAAATGAAGCGCCACCATCCGCGCCAGGCGCGCGAATGCCGGGTTGGGCGGGAGGATTAGTACCAGCCTGTCTCGCCGAACAGCGCTCAACACTCACCTACTGGAAAAACGAATCCTAGTGCGTGGTTCGCGGCAGTGTCAACCGGCCGACGGCGGCCGCCGGGGCGTCAGCCGCCTGCCGCCGGCCCCGCGCAGGGGGCGCGGCTTGCGGGGAGTGCCTGGAGTCCTTAAATTGACCACGAGAGGGTCTGCATGCACAACAGCACCGCCCCGCAGGACGGCCAGAAAATGGACGCCCCGGAACGACGCTTCCGGATTTATGCCTTCCTGCTGGGACTGTTCGCCGTGATGATCGTCGGCATCGAGCTGGCATCCGCCTTCGATCTCATGAAAGCGCTCGCGGCGGAGCTCGTCCTCTTCGTTCTGTTCATCGCGTTGTCCTGGTACCTCAGCTTTTCAATCTTCCCGCGCGCCCGCCTGTCGATCTCCCTCGACATGGCCTACCTGCTCACGGCGCTCTGCGTCCTGCCGCGGCCGCTGCCGCTGGCCGTCGCCCTCGGCGGCGGACTGTTCGGAAGCGCGCTCCGGCAGGTGGACCGCCAGACCCGCCACACGCCCTTCCTGCCGGTTCTCTGCCTGAACACCGGGAGCCTCGTCCTCACCGCCCTCGCCGGGCAATGGGTCGCCATCGGCCTCCAGGCGCACTGGCAGTTCCGCACCCTGACCTGGTGGACCCTCGGCACCATCGCGACGCTGTTCGTCGCGTTCAACCTGACCAACCTCGCGGTGATGGGTACGGCGGTGGCCTTGAAGCGCGAGCCGATTCTCGCGTACCTTGGTCACTATCTGCGCTACATCCCGACCCTCGAGATCTTCACCATTCCTCTGGTCCTGGGGCTGGCGTTGCTGTACGCCGCCGCCGGCCCGGCCGGGTTCGCGCCACTGGCCGGAACCATCCTGATCGCCAGCGGCCTGCTCAAGAAGCTGAATCGCGCCCAGACGGACCTGAGCCGGGCGCACGAGCAGCTGCAGCACCGCTCGCGCGAATTGCGCACCATCCACACCATCGGCCGTGAGATCAGCTCGAGCCTCGACCCGCAAGTTGTATTCAATCGCATCAGCGCGAACCTGCAACGGATCCTCGACGCCCCGTACCTGTTCCTGTCGCTCCGGCACCGCGGCGCGACCGACTCCTACATGGAGTACGTGGCGCACGATGGGGTCGTCCTGCCGCGTCCCGAGCGGCCGCTCGGCGAAGGGTTCACCAACTGGATTGTCGAATCCCGCCGCCCGCTGCTCCTGGGCGACATCCAGGTGGATCGCGACAGCCTCCCCTGCGCCCCCGTGGTGCTGGACCCGGTGGTCCGCTCGATCCTCGCCGCGCCTCTGACGGTGCACCACGAGACCATCGGCGTGCTCTGCGTGCAGAGCCCGCGCGAGTCGGCCTACAACGTCGACCACCTGTCGGTCCTGACCACCATCGCCCAGCAGGCGGCGATCGCCATCGAGAACGCCCGCAACTACCAGCTCGCGACCGTCGATCAGCTCACGCATCTTTACCTGCGGGATTTTTTCCAGCGCAAGCTGGAGGAGGAGCAGGCGCGCGCCCGCCGCTACGGCAGCACCTTCGCGGTGCTGATGCTCGATCTCGACTGGTTCAAGGAGATCAACGATCGGCTGGGGCACATGACCGGCGACCGCTTCCTGCAGCGGGTGGGGGACGTCATCCGGGACAGCATGCGCGCCGCCGACATTCCGTGCCGCTGGGGCGGCGAGGAGTTCTGCGTCCTCCTGCCGGAGACCG
>JAYUCR010000083.1:0-2335 GCA_043740165.1 Acidobacteriota bacterium
CGGCCGACGTCCGGTTCCAGGTGGCGAATGATTTTTACGCGGCGGTCGACGGAACGACTCTGGTGGTCACGACCCTCGAGATCGCGCGCGAAGCGACCCATGGCAGCGGCAATCAGGCTCTCCTGCCGTTCGCCCGGTTCACCCCGGAAGGCGACGCCAAGCCGGTGAACATCACGGGGGAGCTGCCTTTCGTCCCGGCGCCGCCGGTGGATGCCCCGGCCGGCACCTTCGTTTACCAGGCGCGGCGCAACCTCAAGCCCGGCTCCTACAAGCTCGTGGTCGTGGTCGAGGACAAAGTGCTCAAGAGCCAGACCGAATCGGCCGTCCTGCCGGTCACCGTGCCGGATTACGGCGCCAAGAAATTCGACATGAGCAGCGTGTCCCTGGTGTCACAGTTCCGCAAGATGGAACCGGGGCTGGAACCCGAGGGCGAGAAGAGTTCCGGGCTTTACTCGATGGGTGCTTTCCGCATGGTGCCGCGGGCCATTCCGGTGCTGCAGAAATCGGACACGCTCACCTTTTATTACCAGGTCTACAACCCCGGAACCGATCCCGCGACGGGCAAGCTCAACTTGGAGAAGACGTACGCCTTCTTCCTGAAGGACGCCGCGGGCTGGAAGCCGTTTCGCAAGCCTCTGGTCCAGCCGGTCAGCCAGGTGGAGCTGTACGAGATCGACATGGCGAGCCTGCTGATCCCGAACCAGCCGCTGCCCGCCGAGTTCCGTATGGAAGCCAAAGTCACCGACAAGGTCACCGGTACCTCGGTCACCCGCGAGATTCACTTCACCGTGCGCTGAAGGCGGCCCGGGGAGCGGCCGGTGCTGTGGTCAGCCGCCGGCCCGGAGTGTCCAGCACGGCCGTTCTCCCGAGCGGCAGCGTCACCTTGTCCGCGGTGTGGCCCGCGGGGAAATCGACCACCACCGGATAGGCCGTTCCCCCGAGATGGGTCCGCAGAATCTCCACCAGCGGCACATCGTTTTCCTTGCGCCGCGCGCGGCACCCGACCAGCCGGCCGATCACCATCCCGCGCAGATCCTTGAGGCACCCCGCCAGCCGCAATTGCGCCAGCATCCGATCGATCCGGAACGGCTGCTCGTTGACCTCCTCCCAGAACAGGACGGCGCCCTTCGTATCGACCTGATACGGCGTGCCGAGCAGCGAGGCGAGGATCGACAGGCAGCCGCCGACCAGCGGCCCGGAGCCGCGGCCCGCTCTCAGAATGCTGCGGCGCGGCAGGTCGAAGCGGAGCCGGCCGCCCCCCAGGGCGCGCCAGAGCGCCGGGGCGTTGTACGTTCGGCGATCCCCCAGCTCCGCCACCATGGGACCCTGGAAGGTCACGAGCCCGATCCGCTTCCAGGCCGCGGCCTGCAGCACCGTGATATCGCTGTATCCGATCAGGGCGCGGGGGGAGCGGCGCAGGGACCCGAGATCCAGGTCGCCGACGATCCGGTGGCTGCCGTAGCCGCCGCGCGCGCACCAGAGGGCGCGCAGGGTGGGATCCGCCAGCATCCGGTTGGCGTCCGCGGCCCGGTCGTCGTCCTCACCGGCCAGGTAGGCGGATCGATCCTTGAGGTGCGCCCCGCGCACGACGACGAATCCCCGCCGCTCGAGCACCTCGATGCCGCGCTCGATCGCCGCGGCGCGCACCGGACCGCCCGGCGCAATCACGCCGATCCGATCGCCCTTCCTCAGGATCGGCGCCTCGAGAATCTTCATGCCGTCGTCCGTCGGCTGCCACGGCGCCGCTTCGCGCGGCGAAGGGGCTGCCTCGTGGCGGCGCGGAACTCCTGCCGGGCGCGCCGCAAGAGCCCGTCCTCGTCATGCAGGAGACGCAGCGCCAGGGCCGCCATCGCCCGGGTCGCGATCAGGACCCCTTCCTGCCCGCGGCGCGATCCGGCGTGGCGGGCGAAGCCGGCGGAATGCAGCGGCACCGATCGCGGTGCAATCCGGATGTACGGGTGGATGGCCGGCACCACCTGGCTGACGTTCCCCATGTCGAGCGAGCCCATTCCCTTGCGGGGCGTGTCGACGGTGCGTCGCCCCAGGATCCGGAGCTCCTCCTTGAAAGCGTCCGCCAGCACCCGGTTGGTGCGCATCTCGGCGTACGGCAGGTCGATCGATCGCACCTGGACCCGGGCCCCGAAAGCGCGCGCCGATCGGCCGGCCGCCTCCCGGAAAGCGCGCTCCACCCGCGCCAGGTCGGCCAGGTCACGGGCCCGCAGCGTGAACCGCCCCATCGCCCGATCCGGGACGATGTTGGCCCGCTTCCCGCCCTCGACCACGATCCCCGGCATCCGGACCCCCTTCGGCAGGCTCCCCTTGATGCGCTCGACTT
>JAYUCR010000084.1:0-5720 GCA_043740165.1 Acidobacteriota bacterium
AACGCCGGGGTCGGGAGCTTCGGTCCGTTCGCCGCGGCGGCGGTCGAAACGCAGATCGACATGCTGCGCCTCAATATGGAAAGTGTCGTGGCGCTGACCCATCTCGCCTTGCGGGACATGCTGGCCCGGCGACAGGGAATGATTCTGAATGTCGCTTCGATGGCCGCGTTCCAGGCCGGACCGTTCATGGCGGTTTACTACGCGACCAAGGCGTTCGTTCTGTCGTTCTCCGAAGCGCTGGGGGAGGAACTGCAGGACAGCGGCGTGACGGTGACCGCTCTGTGTCCCGGTCCGGCGGTGACCGGGTTCGGGGCGCGCGCCGGGATGGATGGGTCGCGGGTTTTCTCGGGTCTGCTCCGAATGGAGGCCGCCGCGATCGCCGCGGAGGGGTATCGCGGCGCACTTCTTGCTCGCCGCCTCGTCATCCCCGGCTTCACCAACAGAGTCATGGTGCAGGCGCTGCGTCTCCTGCCGCGCCGGCTGGTCAGCCGCATCGTGCGGCATGTCAATACGCCCGGTTTGCCGCCGACCGCGAACGGGGGAGGGGGAGGTCGATCATGAGAATGCTTGAATTCGCAAGCCGGGTAGCACTTGTTGTCCTGGCAGCGTCGTCCCTGGTCCTGGCGGCGGGGGTGCGGCTTCCCTCGGAGGATCCTGCGTTTCAGAGCGCCGCCAGACGTGCCACGGCCGATCTCGTCTCCAAGCACGGCGAGAGGGAGCGGGTCCGGATCGAGCGCGGCGTGGCTCAGGTGCTGCGTGCCTGGCGCACCGAGGACGGCAAGCCGGCCGACATGGCCGCGTTCGTCGCCGCGGAATTCATCCCGACCGGGCCGGGACTCGACGCCTGCTTCGAGCGTCTGGAGTTCGCTTTCGAGCGGATCGACGGCTACGCCCTCTCCCTCGCCCGCGATCTGCGGAGCGCCACCGACATCGACTCGGGGCCGATCCTGCCGATCGACGAGCGCCTGGCGGGGTACGAGCCGTCGGCGCACCTGCTCGACGATCAGTTTCACGACAAGACCGGGTTCGTGGTCCTCCTCAACTTTCCGCTGACGACCTTGAGCGACAAGCTGGCCCACGGAGGAGAGTGGTCGCGGCGCCAGTGGGCCGAGACCCGGCTCGCCAGCCGTTTCGACGCCCGCCTGCCGGCCGAGGTGGCGCAGGCGATCACCGCCGCCTCGGTGGCGGCCGACTCTTACATCAGCCGCTACAACATCCGGATGGATCGCCTGGTCGACGACGCCGGGGGCCGGCTGTTTCCGGCCGGGCTGCGCCTGATCACGCACTGGGGTCTGCGTGACGAGCTGAAGGCGCGGTACGCCGACCCGGAGGGGTTGCCGAAGCAGCGGATGATCGCGCGCGTCATGGAACGGATCGTGCGCCAGGAGATCCCCGCCGCCGTGATCGACAATCCGCTCCTGGACTGGAATCCGTACGCCAATTCCGTCAGCGTGTCGCCGGTCAAGGATGACGATCCCCCCGCGGGGCGGAGTGCTCAGCCGCGGACGGAGCGCGAGGCCGACGTGCGGTACCGCACCTGGCTGCAGATCGCCCGGGCCCAGCGGATGGCCGACGCCTACTATCCCGATGACCCGTCGCTGGTCGATCGCCGCTTCAACCTGGATCGCGAAATTCCCGAGGCGCAGGCGAAAGCACTCCTGACCTCGGTCCTCGAGGCGCCGATAAGCAGCCGGGTGGCCGCCCTGATCGCGGCGCGGCTCGGGCGTCCGCTCGAGCCGTTCGACATCTGGTACGCCGGCTTCAAGCCGCGCAACCGGTATGCGGAGGACGAGCTCGACGCCCTGACGCGGGCCCGTTACCCGACCGCCGCCGCCTATGCCTCGGACATCCCGCGACTTCTCAAGGATCTCGGTTTCACCTCGTCCCAGGCGCGTTTCGTCGCCGAGCACATCGTGGTCGATCCGTCGCGTGGCGCCGGGCACGCCATGGGGGCCGTCCGGCGCGACGATCAGGCGCACCTGCGCACCCGGGTCGGCGCTGCCGGCATGGACTACAAGGGATACAACATCGCGGTGCACGAGATGGGGCACAACGTGGAGCAGGTCTTCTCACTCAACCGCATCGACGACTGGTTCCTGCACGGGGTTCCGAACACCGCCTTCACCGAGGCGCTGGCGTTCGTCTTCCAGTCGCGGGACCTGTCCCTGCTGGGGCTGAAGGGCGACGACACCGAGGCCGGCAGCCTGCGCGCCCTGGAGGAGTTCTGGGCGACCCGCGAGATCGCCGGCGTGGCGCTCGTCGACATGGAAGCCTGGCACTGGGTTCAGAGGCATCCCGATGCGACCCCGGCGCAGTTCCGCGAGGCCGTCGTGCAGGCGGCGCGCGATGTCTGGAACCGCTACGACGCCGATCTTCTCGGGGCGCGGGACGTGACCCTGCTGGCGATCTACTCGCACATGGTGGACGGAGCGCTCTACACGCCCGACTATCCGCTGGGGCACCTGATCGCGTTCCAGCTCGATCGGCATTTCCGCGAGGGAAAGCGCCTGGGGGCGGAGTTCGAGCGCGTCTGCCGCATCGGTCACGTCACCCCGGATCTCTGGATGCGGGAGGCGGTCGGTCAGCCGTTGTCTTCGCAGCCGCTCCTCGATGCGGCAGCGCAGGCGCTGGCGGTCGTCGGGGCGCCGCCGACGGAGACCAGACCGGGGTCCTAGGCTCCGGCCGTGCGGCGCAGGCGCCTGGCCAGCGGGTAGAGGAGCGGGCCGAGGAGGAGGCCGGCGGCGCCCGCCCCGGCGAGCCGTGCGTCGCTGCGCGTCGTGCACCACAACACGGTGAGCCAGGTCGCTCCCAGCACCGCCGCATTGAGCTTCACGCCCAGGATGCCGCCCGGGATCTGAAAGCCGCCAACGGGCAGGGAGGATCGATCCCGTGCCCGCACCACCGACACCAGCATTAAAAGGTCGTAGGCCCCGAACAGCCAGACATCGACGATCAGCAGATCCTCGAACGGGAAAGCCGCCAGGACGGCGTAGATGACGGCGTAGAGAATGAGAATCCGGTGCGGCGTCGCGTGGCGCGGGTGCAGGCGCACCAGCCACGCCGGCAGGAATCCGTCGGCGGCGAACGCCCAGACCAGCCGCGACCACCAGAGCAGGTACGACATGAAAATGACCACGAAGCTCGCCACGCTGGCGAGAAAGGCCCAGCCGCCGAGGAGCGGCCCGCCGAGGGCGGTCCCGATCTCCACGAACTGCCCCGACTCCCAGTGCTCCCACCCGCCGATGGTCGCCAGCCCCGCGAGCGTGGGAACGACGTAACTGACGATGACCAGGGGGGTGACGATGAGGAGGACCAGGGGGATGGTGCGCCGCGGGTTGTCGATCTCCTCGGCTGCGGTCGAGACCTCCGAGTAGCCGGAGTGAAACCAGACCGCCAGGGCCAGCCCGGCGCCCAGGCCTTCGAGGTGCGTCCCACCGGTGCTGAACGGCAGCAGTGGATTGAAGCGCCAGCGCGGCAGCGCGGCGACCACCATCCAGATGAGCGGGGCGATGAGAAAGAGGTTGAGGCCGATGGCGGCGGCCCCGACGATGCGGATGCCGCGCACGTTCATCCAGGTCAGAACGACGATGAATCCGACCGCCGCGAGCCAGCGCTCGAGGCTTCCCAGGCCCGGGATCCAGTGCTGCAGGGCCGAGGCGAACAGCACGGGGTAAAGGGTGTTGTCGATGAACGAAGAGAGCAGGCTCCAGACGCCGGCCTGGAATCCCCAGAAGTCGCCGAGGTAGGCGCGTACCCAGCGGTAATAGCCGCCTTCGATCGGCTGGCGCGCCGACAGCTCGGCGGTGGCCATCGCCAGCGGCACACCCCAGACAAGAGCCCCCAGAGTCAGGAGCAGTGCCAGCAGTCCCGGCCCGACAAGCGTGACGAAGTCTTCGGTGCCGTACGGCCCGCCGCAGGCGGAAGCGTAAAGCAGGCCGGCGGCTGCCAGGAGGCCGGCCCGTCCTTTGAACCCGGATCCCGGCCCCTCGCGCGCCTCGCTCATGCGCGCGGCGCCCCGCCGTCGGACCCCGACTCGCGACGCGACTGGCAGGGGACGCAACGGGTGGCGAACGGCACGGCGCGCAGGCGGGCGAGCGGAATCGGCTCGGCGCAAACGGCGCAGCGGCCGTAAGCCCCGAGGTGCAGGCGCTCCACGGCCGCGTCGATCTGCCGGACCGTCTGATCGAGCATCTCGAGAAGGGCGACGTCGGCACCCCCTTCACGGCTCGCCTTCCAGCCGTGCACCCCCTCGTTGTCGCCCGCGGCGGCCCCCGACAGCTGGGCGGCCAGCGCCTGGCGGTAGCGCGCCTCGGCGTCGCGGCGACGTTCGGTCAGGAGTTCCAGGAGCGCTGTGTGTCGCGGGTCGATCGGTTCATCGGGCACAGCGCGCCACTATACCCCGGCCGGCGGACGGCGCGGGACAGGCGCTCCTTAGAAGACGTAGCCGATGGAAACGTAGGGGTAGGCGTTGCCGCCGAGGGATCCCAGGCCCCAGCCATAATCCAGGCGGATGACCAGCGGCTGCTGCGGGACGACGAAACGGATGCCGACGCCGGCCCCATAGATCGACGTGTGCTCCCCCTCCGTGGACTGCCAGATGCTGCCCCCATCGAGGAACACCGCCGCCTTGATGCGACGCGCCACGGTCGGCTCGTGCGGCACGTTGGCCGGGTCCGACGGATCGCCGGCGCCTATGGAATGCGCCTCGAGCGGCGCCACGAACGGGATCCAGATCTCCGCCTGCAGCGCCGCCAGGCCGCGCCCCAGGAAAGTGTCGGGCTGGAAGCCGCGGACGGTCACGGGACCGCCGAGGCTGAACAGCTCGAATTCGGGCACCGGCCTGTCGAGGCCGCCCGCGGTGAGGTGCAGATCGTACTCGAGACCGCTCATGCGACGGCTGTGAAGGAACATCGAGATCTCGGGGCGGACGTAGGCGACGTCGTCCCCGATCCCGAGCGACAGCTCGAGCGTGGGGAGGGTGCGGAGGGTGAGCGCCGGGGGGCGATCGGTGTGGTGCCAGGAGTGGACCGCACCCAGCTGCAACAGGGTCAGGTTGGCCCCCGGAACCTGCTGCGGTCCTCCCTCGAGGCGCACGATCTCGCGGCGCAGGTTGAAGTTGAATTTCCATTCCTGGTGCGAGGGTAATTCGAGCGGGCGGATGCCGAAGCCGACCCCGGCGCCCGACCGCCGCTCGTCGACTTCTTCCCCCTCCAGCAGACGGTTGTTCTGGAACGTCGAGAACAGCGACCCATTCCAGTCGTACAGCCGGCGGGGATCCTCGCCCGCCGCCACGAACGGCGCGATGTAGGTCAGCTCCCCCCCGATCGCGGTGCTGTAGGTCGGGCTGATCGTGAGGTGATCGAAGGCGCGCAGGAGATCGTTGCGCTGGTAGACCAGGCCGACGGCCGGCCCGGTCCGTGGTCCGTAGGAGCCGCCGCCGCCAAAGTAGTTGAGCCGCTTGGCGCGCGTCTTGGGGTCCTCGGCGATCGGCTTCATGGCCTGGATGAGATAGGCCCCGTCCGTGATGCCGTCGTTTTGGGCGGGAGGCCCGGAGATGAAGAGCACGAGGTAACCGAGGCGTTCGAGGGCGCTCCGATCGGCGTGATACCGCTCCGTGTTGTAGAGGTCTCCCGGCCGGGTCTCAAGAAGACCGAGGAGGACGCTGCGCGGGGCGGACTCCGGGACGGGGTACATCGTCTTTTCGTCCTGGAAATGGGCGC
>JAYUCR010000085.1:0-5720 GCA_043740165.1 Acidobacteriota bacterium
CCGAGACCGGTGCCGTGCGCCTTCCCGTGCGTGAAGAACGGCTCGAAGATGCGGAGCCGCACCTCTTCCGGCATTCCGATCCCGGTGTCGGAGACGCGCAGCAACACCTCGTCGCCGCGCGACCCGCACGCGAGTCGGAGGGTTCCCCCATCCGGCATCGCCTCCAGGCTGTTGGCGATGAGATTGTGCAGGGCGCGCACCAGCCGCGGCGCGTCGACGTGAGCCCTGGACGTTCCGTCCGTCTGCAGCTCGACCGTGACACGCGCCGTCTCGAGGCGGGGCCGGAGCGGGCGCAATGTCTCCTCGAGGATGTCGACCAGGCGGGCGTCGGCGCGCTCCAGCGGCGGGGCCTGGCGCGCGAACCGCAGCAGGTCGCCGGTGATATCGGAAAGTCGATCGACCTCGGCCATGATCGTGGCCAGGTGGCGACGCGCCGGGTCGTTCTCCACGCAGCGGCCGTGGAGCAGATCGGCCAGCGCCCGGATGGAGGTGAGCGGGCTTCTCAAATCGTGCACCATGGCGCGCGCCATCTGCCCGATCGCGAGGGTCCGCTCGGTCCGGACCCGTTCCTCGACCAGCCGGCTGTTCTCGATGGCGACCGCGGCCAGGCCGGTCAGGGCTTCCAGCAGCTCCAGGTCGAGGGCCTCGTGCGGAAGGGGGCGCCGGCTGTCGAGGTAGACGACCCCGAGGACGTCCGGGCCGGCCAGCAGGGGCAGGCAGAGAATAACCTGGAGCCGCAGCCGCACGATGCTGTCGCTGACGGATCGCCCCGTGGGACCGGCCAGATGATCGCGGTGCACCGTGCGGCCGGTACGAGCCACCTCTTCCGCCACGGAATGACTGACATCGACGCTGGGAGCGCCCCGCCTTCCGCGCGTCCAGGGGACGAGCCGTCCCTCTTCGCTCAGGAACAGAAAGCCGCGCTCGGCTCCCGAGAATCGAACCGCCCCGTCCAGGACCCGCTCCACCACCTCGTCGCGATCGATCGAACCGTTGATGGCCCGTGCGATCTCCATGAGCGTCTTGAGTCGCTCGGCATGTCCCGTTGTCGAGGCGGGAACGAAGCTCGGGACGGCTTCACGGGACACGTCGACCCTCCAGTCCTGCGACACGCAATATGGCGCGGCCGGGCGGGCCGCGCAAACGAGCCGCGTCCGGTGACAACGGGTTGACAGGGGAGGCCCGGAGTGGGGGCGCGCGAGGTCAGGAACCGGGTCGACGATCGGCGCGCTGGGCACGCCGGCGGGCCCGGAGTCGCGCCCCGCGCCGCCGGAGCGCTTCACGCTGACGCCGGAGCTCCTCCTGGCCCTTCGGCGCGAGCCGGGGCGCCTCGGTCGGGCGCCCGTTCGCATCGAGGGAAACCATCGTGATGTACGCGCTGCAGCAATGCACCTGCTGTCCGCTCAGCGGATCCTCCGAAAGCACCTTGACCCCGACCTCCATGGAGCTCGAGAACGCGGCGTTGATCGACGCGAACAACCGGACGATGTGGCCCAGCTTGATAGCGGCCCGGAACACGAGGAAATCCACCGAGGCGGTGACGACGTTGGTCCGGCAGTGGCGCATGGCGGTGAGGGCCGCCGCCTTGTCAATCAGCGCCATCACCCGACCGCCCCAGATGTTCCCGAAATGGTTGGTGTCCGCCGGCATGACAATCTCGATCATCTCCACCTGGGACGCCCGCACCGATCGTCCGCGCTGCCTCGCCATGGCTCTCCTCCGGCCCGCCGGCGGGGAAACCCCCGAGCGGTGGCCGCATCATACCGCTCCGGGGGTTGACAGGGGCGTCATGGCGGGGTTAGAGTGCATCCGCTTATTGAGATTGAGTCGCAATAGCAGAAGCGCCGGCGACGTCCGGCGCAGGGCGGGGGAGACGATGCGTCGGCAGCGTCGGGATCACGGGACACGCGGCAACCCACCGGGCGGAATCGGCGCGGTTTGTCTCGTGGTCGCCCTGACCGCCGCGGCGCTGTCGGGTGCGGCGACACCCGGCGGCGCGACGATGGAGTCTCTGGCGCGGTCCCGGTTTCTGATGGGAACCCGGCTGAGCATCGAGGTGATCGCCGCGGACCCCGGAGCGGCCATCGAGGCCGCTTTCGCGGAGGTGCAGCGGCTGGACGGTGTTCTCAGCAACTGGCGCGCCGACAGCGAGCTGGCCCGCTTGAACCGCGACGCGGCGCGTCAGGATGTGCGCTGCACCGACGATCTATTCAGCGCGGTGGAGGCGGCCATCGACTGGGCCCGCCGCACCGACGGCGCCTTCGACCCGACGGTCGAGCCTCTCGGGCGCTGGCTTGGCTTGCGCGGCCCGGAGGGGCAGCTTCCCGGGCCGGATGGGGCCTTGCCAGCCGCCGCCCTGCCCGAGCCGGGCATGCAGGACAGCGGAGCCGCGGTCCGTCTCGTCGATTGGCACCGGGTGCGGCTGCAGCGGCGGACGCGGACCATCCGATTCGACCGGCCGGACATGGGTCTTGATCTCGGAGGCATCGGCAAGGGGCAGGCGCTCGACGCCGCCCTCGAGGTTCTGCAGGCGCGGGGTGTCCGCAGCGCGTTGCTCGATTTCGGCGGGCAGCTGCTGGCCTATGGGGAGGGGCCGGACGACGGTGGTTTTCGCGTTGGCGTGGCGCCGCCGGACGCGCGCGACGGGGCGGCCGTCGTGCTGCGGCTCAAGGATGCGTCGCTATCGACCTCGGGAAATGCCGAGCGCGGCGTGCCCGCGGAGCGGGGCGGAGGCGGCCATCTGCTCGATCCGGCCACAGGCGCCCCGGCGGGATACCCCGGCTCGGTGACCGTCATGGCCCGGAAAGGTGCCGACGCCGACGCGCTTTCCACGGCCCTGTTCGTCATGGGCCCGGTTCGAGGCCTCGCGTGGGCCAAGCGTCATGACGTCGACGTGCTGTACCTCGAACGTGACGCGACCGGGTTCCTGACGCGTCGCGCCACGGGAAGCTTTCTCAGGAGCCTCCGGGAGGCCGGTCATGAGCCCGTTCCGTACTGACTTTTGCTCGATGCGTCCGCGCGCGTCGCTGATCCTGTTCGCCCTGCTCGCGGTGGGCACGGTATCGCATCCGGCTGCGGCTCAGGCCGGCGCCGCCCCTTCGAGCACCGACGCCCAGGCGGACATGACCCGTCGGATCCATGCCCTGGAAGCCCAGGTGGCCGCGCTGCGGTCCGGGCTCGACCGTTTGCTCGCCGGCTCCGCCGGTGCGGACGGCGCCGTTGCGGCGCCGGCGGCACCGGCCGACACGGCGGCGATCGCCTCGCTGCAGAAACAACTCGAGGCGCTGTCGCGTGAGATCGAGCGCCTTCGCATCGGCGCGGCCGCCTCCCCCGACGCCGCCGCCTCGGTCGGCGGGATGGGCCCGGCGGCTTCCAAGGTCTACGCGGCGCGGCGCGGCGTGTCGATCGGCGGGTATGGCGAGGCGATTTACACCCACCCCTCCAGCCGGCGCGATGACGGGTCGCCCTCGGACGAGATGGCCTCGGCCGATCTGCAGCGCGCGGTTCTCTATTTCGGATACAAGTTCGACGATCGCTTCCTGTTCAATTCCGAGATCGAATACGAGCATGCCGTGGCCGGGGACGGCGAGCCAGGCGAGGTGGAGGTGGAGTTCGCCTACGTCGACTTCAAGCCGAAACCGTCCTTCGGTGCGCGCGCGGGCCTCCTCCTGATGCCGGTCGGTTTCCTCAATGAGTTGCACGAGCCGCCGATTTTCTTCGGAGCGCAGCGGCCCGAGGTCGAGCACGACATCATCCCCACGACCTGGCGCGAGGTGGGGGTCGGAGCCTACGGGGATGCCGGGCCCGTTTCCTGGAAGGCCTACCTGGTCACCAGCCTCGACGCTTCCGGGTTTTCGGCGGCGGAGGGGATCCGGGAAGGCCGTCAGGAGGGGGCCCAGGCGGTGGCCGAGGATCTGGCAATCACGGCGCGGGTGGACTGGGTGCCGAAGCCAGGGGTCCTCCTTGGAGCCGCCATCTTTACCGGTGACACGGCCCAGGGCTCCCCGGGGGTCGGCCCGGGCCGCGTCACACAATGGGAGGCGCACGCGGAATGGCGCTTCAAGGGCCTTCAGCTTCGCGGGCTGTTCGTCCGCACGCGCCTCGACGACGCCGAGGACGTCGGGGCGCTGACCGGTGAGGCTGTCGGATCGCAGATGAACGGGTACTACGGCGAAGCGGCCTGGAACGTACTGTCACGCCTCCCCGGGTCCCGGCAGGAGCTGAGCCCGTTCTTCCGGTACGAGGCGCTCGACACGCAGGCCGAGATGCCATCCGGCGTTCCGGCGGATCCCGCCAACAATCGCACGGTGCGCACCTTCGGGTTGCACTACCGTCCGATTTCGAACATCGCCATCAAGGCGGATGTCCAGGACATGGGTGACGCCGCGGGTGCGGCGATCGATCGATTCAATCTGGCGATAGGATGGCTCTTCTGATGCGCCCCCTTTCCGTCGCGTGCCTCGCGATCGTCTGCGCGTTCGGGGCAGCCCAAGCCCAGGCGCGGGTCTTCATGACGCAGGAGCAGGCGATCAAGGAGGCGTTTCCCCCTCCGGCCAGCTCCGAGCGCCGGACGCTGTACCTCGATGACGCCCAGGCGCGCCGCGCGGCCGAATCCGCCGGAGTCCCGGTCGAGATGCGTGTCGTGCCGTATTACGTCGGCACGCGTGATGGCCGGGTGACCGGGTACGCTTATTTCGACACGCACCTGGTGCGCACCTTGCCGGAGACCGTGTGCGTGCGTTTGACCGCCGCGGGGGCCATCACCGGTATCGACATCGTGTCCTTCGACGAGCCGGACGATTACCGGGTCACGCCCCGCTGGCTCGAGCAGTTCAACGGCCAGGCGCCCGACGATCCGCGCCGGCTCGCCGGGGCGATCCGATCCCTCAGCGGCGCAACCCTCTCGGCGCGCGCCGTGACCGACGCCGCGAAGCGGGTGATCGCGATCCATCGGCTCTTCGTGCAGCCGCCACCGGCTGGAGCGTCCTCCGGGGGTATCCCTTGAGCCGATTCGAGAGCCTTCTTTTGAACGTCTCGATTGCCCTGTCCGCGGTCTCCGGCCTCGCGTACCTCGTCATGCGCGATTTTCTGAGGCGCACCGATCCGTTCTCGGTCCTGGGACATCCTTGGCAGCCCCAGACCCTGGCGGCGCACCTGCTCGTGGGACCGGTGGTCATCTTCGCGCTCGGCCTGATCGCGCGCGATCACATCATCGAGCGCATGAAGAACGGCCGCACGCCCCAGGGGCGCCTGAGCGGCCTGATGACCATCGGCCTCGCGGCACCGATGATTGCCAGCGGCTACCTTCTGCAAACCGCGACCGGCCAGGAATGGCGCCGCATTCTGGGCTGGGCGCATCTCGCGACCGGGCTGTCGTTCGCCCTGCTGTTCGGCGCGCACCTCATCGCCGCGGCGATGCGACGGCGCGGCTCCGAGCCGAATCGCCATACGGCTTCCGGGCCGGCGTCTTGATTGGCTCCGGGGCGGGGTATAGAATCCAGCCCTCAAGAGCGCCCAGAACGCGACACGGTCTGGCCGGAATGGCTGGAGGAGACAGATGAGGCACGCGCGATCGACCCGCATTCTGTTCGCCACTCTATGCGTCATGGCGCTGTTCGGCGCCGCCTCCCGATCGGCTCTGGCCGAAGGGATCACCAAGGTCAAGGGTCATGTGGAAGACCAGCTCGGGAAGCCGATCGCCAAGGTGCCGATCTACTTCG
>JAYUCR010000086.1:0-2329 GCA_043740165.1 Acidobacteriota bacterium
GCGCGCACATCGGCGATCACCGCGTTGTGCTGCGCCTCGATCAGTTCCGCGATCTCCGCCTCGGTGAGGCCGCGCTCCGCACGATCGGCATAGGACGAGCGCCGCGCCGCCAGGATCTCGCCCCCGCGGTAGACCAGGCTTTCGATGATCGGGTTGTCGCGGCCCTTGTCCTCGGTCTGCACGTGATAGACCTTGCCCTCGTGCTGCACGTCGGTGTTGAACCCGGTCACCATGGCGCGCATCTTAGGCCGGCGTCCGGGGGCCGTCAAGAATGGCCCCGGCGCCGTGTGCCGCGGAGCGCCCGCCGGCTGCGGCGCGCGGCGGAACGGCTGTGCTAGCATCCGCGCCGAACACGACGCTTTGCGCCTAGGAGCCTGTCCAAGTATTCGCCTGGGACGCGCAATCCCCATGCGCGCGTCCCAGGCGAATACTTGGACAGGCTCCCAGGGAGGGTCGCATGGATGGAACCGCCGTCGTCCTCTGTGAGGGCTCCTACGGAAGCTCCGACGGAAAGACCGCGCACGGGCTGGTCCGTCACACGGAGCGCTACGTGGTGCGCGCGGTCATCGACAGCCGGCTCGCCGGACGCGACGCCGGCCAGGAGATCGACGGCCGCCCCGCCGGAATTCCGATCGCCCGCGACCTGGCCGACGCGATGGCGCGCACGGGTGGCAAGCCCGACTACCTCGTGGTCGGCGTGGCGACCCATGGGGGGGTGCTCCCGGACGAGTACCGCCCGGCCATCCGCGCCGCTCTCGAGCTCGGTATCCACGTCGATTCGGGGCTGCACCAGTACCTCGGCGACGATCAGGAGTTCGCCGCCGTGGCGGAGCGCACCGGCGCGCGCATCCGCGACGTGCGGCGCACGCCGCCGCGCGAGGCGATGCATGCCTTCACGGGCGCCGTGCGCCGGGTGACCGCGGTGCGCCTCGCGACGCTGGGCACCGACAGCGGAGTGGGCAAGCGCACCACCGCCGTGAAGCTGATGCAGGCGCTCCAGGCCGGCGGGGCGCGCTCCATCCTGGTCGGCACGGGCCAGACCTCCTGGATGCAGGGCGTGCGCTACGGGCTGCTGATGGACAGCCTGGTGAACGACTTCGTCTCCGGCGAGATTGAGCACCAGGTCTGCCGCGCGTCCCTGGAGGAATCGCCGGACGTCATCATTGTCGAGGGGCAGGGATGCCTGACCCACCCCGCGTACCCCGGCGGTTTCGAGATCCTGGCCGGAGCGCAGATTCAGGGGGTGGTGCTCCAGCACGCCCCGGCGCGGACCCACTACGACGGCTGGCCCGATTTTCCCCTGGGGGGTGTCGATCGAGAGCGCCAGGTGATCGAGTTGCTCGGCGCGCCAGTGCTCGCCATCACCCTCAACCACGAGGGAATGAATCCTGCCGCGGTGGCTCGGGTCGCCGCGGAGTACGAGGCGCGGCACGGGGTGCCGTGCTGCGACCCGCTCCTGAACGGCCTTGGCCCGGTCGTCACCGCCTTGCGCCGCCGGTTTCCCCAGATCCCGGGATGATCCGCGTCGTCTCCGTCGAGGTCTTCCCGATCACCTTTCGGCTGGCGGAGGGGTACCGTATCGCCGGGCACCAGTTCACCCGCGCCGACAATGTCTTCCTGAAGCTCACGACGAGCGACGGACGGACCGCGTTCGGCGGCGCGGCCCCGTTCGAGGAGGTTACCGGCGAAGGCCCCGCGGCCACCCTCCATGCGCTGAGGGACCGGCTTGGCCCGTGGCTGCTCGGAGAGGACATCACCGACCCTGCCACCGTCATGCGAAGAGCCGCCGCAGAGGCCCCGGCCGCTCCGGCGGCGCGCGCGGCGGTCGACATGGCGCTCCTCGACCTGCAGGCGCGGCGCGCCGGCGTGCCGCTGTTCCGCCTGCTCGGGGCGGCACGACAGAGCCTCCCCACCAGCGTCACCCTCGGCATCACCGGCGATCTCGAGGCCGCGGTGGCCCGGGCCCTTCGGTGGATCGAGGAAGGATTCCGGATCCTCAAGATCAAGGTCGGCGAGGATTGGGAGTTCGATGCCCGGCTGGTGCAGTCGTTACGCGCTGCGCTCGGTCCCCACGTCGTCCTGCGCGCCGACGCCAACCAGGGTTACAGCGAGCCCGACGCCTTCCGGTTCCTCCAGGCGGCGGAGCCGTTCGGGCTCGAGCTGCTGGAGCAGCCGACGCCGGCGTCCGATCCGGGGACCCTGGGCCGGCTGCGCGGCGCGACCTCGGTGCCAATCATGGCCGACGAATCGGTGCAGTCCGAGAGCGACGCCGAGCGCCTGGTCGCGGCTCGCTCGGTCGATCTGTTCAACATCAAGCTGATGAAATCGG
>JAYUCR010000087.1:0-5707 GCA_043740165.1 Acidobacteriota bacterium
TGGCGCTGGCGATGACCGCGGCCTTGCTCGCGGTTCTCGGATCGGCGGAGGAATACGGTTCGCGCCGCATGCTGGCGCGGTGGGAGTCCGGGGCCGCCGAGCGCCTGCAGAGCCGCGCCACGCTCCTGGAGTCCGACTTCGCCTGGCTGCTGGACCAGATCGCCCGGCCGGTCGGAGAGCGCCTCCCGGAGGCGGGCCGGCCCGGCGCCGCGTTCGCCATCCTCGAACGCGCCCACCACCGTACCCCCCTTCCGCCGGCCCGTTTCGGCCTGGCGCTGTACACCGCCGAGGGGGAGCCGGTCGCCTGGACCGGCAACAGCACCCTCGCACCCCCGGATCTTCTTGCCGCCGCGGGCCCCGATCCGGTCTTCCAGGTGGGCGGCGGCGAGGAGGCGCCTCGTCTTTATGCGGTCACGGTGGACGGCTTCAGCGGCCTGCGTCGCGTCGCCGAGATTCTCCTCCGCCCGCCGGCCATGGCTGGCCCGCCGGAGAGCGAAGGGCTCGCCACCCTGGAGTTCCTGCCGCGGTGGAACGCCATCCAGCCCGCGGGGATCGATGTGCGCCTCGCGCGAGGCGGCTCCCACGACATGGCGCGCCTGTTTGAACGGCAGGGGGACCGTCACTGGTGGCGCATCGGCCGGCAGAGCCTCCTGACCCTGTCCGTTCCGCTGCGCTCCCCGAAAGGCGAGGACCTGATGTTCGCCAGCCTCGCCGATCGTCGCGCCGGAGAGGAGTTGACGGAGCGGCGGGTGGTGGCGCGACGGCTGGGCGCGCTCCTCCTCGCGGCCGGGATCCTCATGGCGGCGCTCCAGGCGGCCCGTTCGCACGACTTCCCGCGCTGGATGCGTTTCGCGCTCGGAGCCGGGACGGTGGTCGCCGTGCGCATCATCCTGATGCTCGTCGGGCCGGTCGACGCCCTCCCTCCCCTGCCGATTTACGACATCACGCTCTATGCCTCCGCGGCGTGGGGCGGCCTCCTGCGATCGCCCGCCGATCTCCTGCTCACCGCCGCCACCGCACTCACCCTCGTCTGGATGGCGCGCGAATGGCTACTCGGCTGCCGCATTCCCGAGCGCGCGGTGCCGCGCCGGCTGTTGCGCATCCTCCTGGGGCTGGCGATGGTCACGAGCCTGGTGGCCGGCGGCCTGGCGCTGCACCGGTTTCTGGATCGCCTGGTGGTCGAATCTCGGCTCGACCTGAGCCGCGTGGAATTCGACGCGCACCTCGTGCCCCGCGTCGCCCTGCAAGGTGGCGTTTTCCTCATGGTGGCCGCCGTCGCCCTGCTGGTCCAGACGCTGTTCGAGCTGACGCGACGCTGCCGGCCGGCGCACCTCATCGCGCGCCGGCTCGGCGACGATCGCCCCGACCGGGTGCCGCCGCTTCTGCGGGGCGGTGTCGCGGTCCTTCTCCTGACGCTGCTGTACGTCCCTTTCCTGCAGCACGCTTACGATCGCCTCCGTCAGGCGTTTTTCGAGAACGACCTCCTGCCGCGCGTGCTGTACCAGTCCGAGCGGCGCGTCGAGATCCTGCGCCAGGCTCTGCGCGCCACGGGCGAGCCCGATTTCGCGGTGACCGCCGGCTTCGATGACGACCCGCCGGGCGACAAGGACCACCCCTCGTCCGGCCTGGCCTACCGGCTCTGGGGACGAACACCGCTTGCCGAGATGGGACTGGCCTCTTCCCTGCGCGTGTACGACGAGGACGGCCGGATCCTGAGCCGCTTCGCGGTGAATGTCGGCTCGATGCTCGAGGCTCCGTTCTGGCAGGCGCGCGAAGCGGCCGAGGCCGGGCCGGTGCCGATGCCGCCGCGCCCGGGATTGACCATCAAGAAAGGTGTCGTCTTCGGATCGCGCTGGGTGCAGGCGCCGCGCCAGGCGCCGCGCCTCGTCGTCCTGACGGTCATCGATGACTACGACAACGTGCCGCTCCTCGGCGCCGAGACCAGCTACCTGCCGTTGCTCCGATCGCGGGCGCTGTCGCGCACCAACCCGGAACTGCTGCGCTTCGAGCCGCAGATGGCGGTATTCGGGGCCGGCCTGGAACGACTCTATGAATCGGGAGGCGAGATCCCGGCGCCGTCGGTGGCCACGCGCGCCGTGCTGGCGCACCAGCCCTCCTTCTGGACGCACGACGACGTGGGCGAAGGCCAGGCGCGCATCCTCTATTTCCGGGGGCCGGCGGAGATCTTCGCGCTCGCCTACCCGCGCAAGGAGCTCCTCGGCAGCCTGGCCGAGGTGCTCCGCCTGTTCCTGCAGAACGCGGTTCTCCTGCTGCTCGCGGTCCAGCTCATGCGCTCCGGGCGCTGGCTGGCGGGGCACGGCCAGCCCTTCCTGTCGTTCGGGGGGACGTTCTACGCCCGCCTGACCACCGTCTTCCTGCTCACCGCCCTCGCCCCGCTGCTCTCGCTGGCCTACTTCGTGACCCGGTTCAGCACACGCGAGTTCAACCGCGAGCTGGTGGTCACCGGGCTGAACTCCCTGCAGACGGTGCGACGCGTGGCGGAGGATTACCTCAACCTCGCGGAGCCGGGATACGGCGAGGAGATCGACGAGAACGTGGTCTTCTGGCTGAGCCGGGTGGTGCGCCAGGACATCAATCTGTACCGCGGCGCCGATCTCATGGCGACGAGCACGCCGGAATTGTACGGGTCGTCGATTCTCAACGAGCGGCTGGACGGGCCGGTCTACCGCGCCCTGTACCTGGAACGCGAGCCGTTCCGCCTGGCGCAGGAGCGCGTCACCGACCTCGACTACGAGACCCTGAACGCTCCCATGCGCATCGATCGCGCCGGCGCCATCGGCGTCATCTCGATCCCGCTGGCCTCGCAGAGCCGCGCCGTGGCGCGCAAGGTGGAAGAGCTGGCCGACGCCATCCTGATCAGCTCCTGCCTCACCGTGTTCCTGCTGGCGCTGGTGGGGTGGCTGGTGGCGCGACGGGTCTCGGGGCCGATCGCGTCTCTCGCGGGCGCGGCGCGTCGCGTCGCGGAGGGCGATCTGGACGTCCGGGTCCAGGCGCCGGCGCAGGACGAGATCGGCATCCTGGTGGAGTCGTTCAACCGGATGGCGGGCTCGCTGCGCGAGCAGCGTGAGGCGCTGCGCCGCCGCACCGAATACATCGAGACGATCCTGACGCGGGCCAAGACCGGCGTCCTTTCGCTCGACGCGCAGGGTACGCTGATCACGATCAATCCGGCGGCACAGCAGCTCGTGGCACCCGACGGGCCGCCGCCCACCCCGGGCGATCACCTGCCGCAGCGGCTCGCCGGGGCGACGACTCTCCGGCCCCTGCTCCAGGCGCTGCAGCGCTCCCTCGACGGCAGCCTGGAGGGCGAGGTGGCGATCGCGATCGGGCCGGCGGGTGACGAAAGGCGGCTGCGCGCCGTGTTCCTGCCGTTCACCACGGCGGAGGGAGCGGCGCCCGGCCGCATCGTCCTGCTCGAGGACGTGACCGAGATCGTCCGATCGGGCCGGCTCGCCGCCTGGGCGGAGATGGCGCGCCGCATCGCGCACGAGGTGAAGAACCCGCTGACACCCATTCAGCTGTCGGTGGAGCACATCCGCCGCCTCTGGAGGGCGCAGGACACGCAGTTCGGAAAGGTGCTGGCGGAGTGTCTCGACAATATCCAGAGCCAGGTGAAGGCGCTGCGCCAGATCGCGACGGAGTTCTCGGCGTACTCGCGGCTGCCGCAGCTGCACCTCGAGCCGACCCCGATCGGCCTCCTGCTCGACGAAGCGCTGCGGCCCTACCTGACCTCTTCCCCGCCCGGCATCAGTATCAGGAAGTCGATCGCCGAAGGCCTGCCGCCCCTGCAGGCCGATCGGGCGGTCCTGTCGCGCGCCCTGGTCAACCTGATCGAAAATGCCCTTCAGGCCATGCCGGAGGGCGGGGCTCTCGAGGTGACGGCCGGTCCGGCCGCGGGTCTGGCCCCCGGCGTCCGCATCGCCGTCAGCGACACCGGCATCGGCATCGATCCGGCGGTCCTGCCCCGGATTTTCGAGCCTTATTTTTCAACCAAGACGGGAGGCAGCGGGCTCGGCCTGGCCATCGCCCGCCGCGCGGTCGAAGAGCACGGGGGAACGATTCATATCGCCAGCCGTCCCGGCGTGGGGACGGTGGTGAGCCTGAATCTTCCGACGGTGATGGTGTCGCGGGAAGGGCTAGATGTACTCGAGGAGCACGCTCTTCGGCGCCCCGTCGAGTAGATCGCGCGCTTTCTGCTGCAGCGCCTGGCGCTCCGGGTCATCGCTGGCGTTGAATCGGTCGCGATAATCGCGGTTGACCCAGCGCACCTCGGCGGTGAACTCCTCGGGGCGCTCCAGGTTGCGCATCAGGATCTGGGTGACGAAACCGCGCGCGCGGCGCATCCGCCGTATCCATTCCTCGTTGTGCTTCTCGAAATCCTGCACACGATCGGCCTTGATGCGGAAGGTGATGAGGTCCACGATCATGCGGGTCTCCTGTGAGCGACCGTTTATCCGGAGCCGGCTGCCCGGGATGGGACGACCGGGGCGAGATCGATGTCGGCTCCCACCTCCAGTTGATGCTCGAGGATGGCCATCCGCCGGATGCGCAGCCGGATGCCGAGCGGATGGTCGGCCACGTGGTACAGGTTTTCCATGACCGCAGGGATTTCGAAACGGGGCACGTAGTCTTTGAGATCAATCGCCCCCAATCCCTGTATCTGCACCGGCAGGGTCGCGATGACTCCGTAATACTGCCCCGTCGCGGCGTCTCGGTTGAGGGAGATCACCGGGGTCACGATCTGATCGACCGGAAAGGTGCGCCCCTTCACCCGGATGCGGAAGCTGGCCTTGCCATCGTGAAGGACCAGATCGCTCGGGTCGAGAAGCGTCAGGTCGGTGCTGACCAGGCTGTTGCCGACCGCGAGCGTCTGCGGCGTGGCCGCGCGCAGGACGTCGAGGAGCGCCGACTCCCCGACCGTGAACTTTATCTCCGACGGATCGGAGCCGGCGGCGGGCGGGGGCGGAGCGGCGCCGGCGGGAGAACACAGGCAAGAGATCGCGACCACCGCCGCGACAATCGAGACTCGCTGGGACACGCTGCCTACCTCCACCACCGCTTTCAACGCGGGCGCGAGTATAGCACGCGCTCCGAGCGGCTTCAGGAGTGTGTCCGAGTATTGGCATGGGTCGCGCGCATGGGGCTTGCGCGTCCCATGCGAATACTCGGACACACTCCTTAGGCGGGGAGCAGCAGCCGGCGTGCCGCCGTCAGGGCCGCGAGCTTGGCGGAAGCAGTGGCCTGATCGAGCGCGCCCAGATCCGTGCCGGTCCCCAGGAGCAGGCGCGACCAGTCCGGAAGCCCGGCCGCTCCGCGCACCATGTCGGCGAGCGCTTGCGGGGTCTCGAGGGCCTCCGTCTTCCCGGAGACCAGTCCGAGGCCCAGCCGCGTCCCCTCCGGCAGCGGGATCGAGGCGAAGGCGTTCAGGTTTTCCGGCGCCGTGACGCAGTCGAGGCTGACGCACCCGAGGCGCTTCAGCCGCACGACGCCGGCCGCCAGATCGGTCATCGGTCCGCCTTCGAGATGCAGGGCCAGAGTGCACGAGATGCCGCGCCCCAGCACCTCCCAGACCCGCGTGAAGATCGGGAAATCCTCCGGACGGTGGAGGAGGGCCGGCTCGTCGATCTGGACGAAGAGGGTCCCGGCGCGCTGCAGGGCACGCAACTCCTGGTTGAAGGCGGTGGCC
>JAYUCR010000088.1:0-5703 GCA_043740165.1 Acidobacteriota bacterium
CGTTCTGGTGCCCGCCAGCTCGATGGTCACCTGGTCGTCGCGCGCGTCGATGGCGAACGGCACATCCAGGCGCTTCGGCACGTGGCGCGCTTCGAGATCCTTCTCCGCCCGCTGGCGCGCGCTGTCGCGCCGTTCGCCCGCGGGCAGGTCCCGCGTCGCCGCGTCGAGGACGAACTGGTAGAACGGCTCGTTGAGCGGGCCGACGATCGCCGTCTCGATCCGACCGCGCCGGGACGCCAGCGGCACGACCTCGATGCTGAACTGGTTGTCGGACAGAGTCAGGGCGGCATCCGAGGTGAAGAACGACGGCGACCCGATGCGGCGGCGCATGTCCGGGACCCCGAGGCCCGAGAGCATGGTGAGGTCGTCGTGGCTCTCGGCCGGAAAGGTGTCCGGCACGTTGATGACCCGCGTCGGAATCCCCGCGGCCGCCGTCGCCATCCAGAAGGGCAGGCCCTTGCGCGCGTTGTGCGCATCGGGCAGCTCGTCCGGCATCCATCGGGAGACGAGGATCCAGGTGCCGCCCCCGAGACCCACCCCGATCGAGAGAGCGATGGCCAGGAGCGCGATGCCGCGCCGCCGCGCGAGCAGGGCGACCGCGAACGCCAGGACCGTCGCCCCGAGCGCGGCGATCGACGCGAACGCCGCCGCGTTGCGCACCCCGAAAAAGAGGGGGCGGCGCCCCTCCTTGATCATCGCAAATTCCGGGTAGTAGGTGCCTTCGGTCCGCCGCAGGAAATCGAAGATCTCCGTGCGTCCCGGATTGAGCCCGGTCGCGAACGTGGCCCACGAGACCGGCGTCTGCGGCGGGTTGGTGCTGCGCAGCGGAGAATAAACTCCCTGCGCCCGCAGCCGTGCGAGGTTCGGCAGTCGCCCCTCGGTCATATACTGCTCGACCAGCCCGGCGTCGGCGCCGTCGAATCCCAGGATCACCACGGAATCGTAGGGAGCGGCGCGGGCGGTCGGCGTCGACAGCAGTACCAGGAAGGAAACCGCCAGAGTGGATGTGAGCTTGTACCGCGGCATTCGGGTCGGAAGTATAGGAGAAAGGGGATCACCCGGCAACCGGGTGTGCGGCATGTCTCGACCGACGGACCCTGCCTCTGAGACCACCGCCCGCATCGCTTGCCGGCGACCCGCCCTGCCGATCGCTCCGGCCGCGCTCCTCGCGCTGGGGATCGGCCTCGTCGCCTGCCAGGGGCGCCGGTTCGACCCCGGGACGCTGACCGTCGCCGTGGACGGCGGCCCGATCAGCCTCGACCCGCGCCTGGGCTCCGATGAAGCGAGCCATCGCTTCAATGACCTGGTGTTCAATGGATTGTTTCGCGTCGGCGAGGAGGCGCTGCCGGAACCGGATCTGGCCGAAAGCTGGGCGGCGCCCGACCCGCTGACGCTCATCGTCACGCTCAAGCCGGGGGTGCCCTTTCACGACGGCGGGATCCTGGACGCGGACGATGTCGTCGAGACCTATCGCTCCATTCTCGACGGCCGCGTCGCCTCCTTTCTCCGTCCCGACCTGTCGGCGATTGCGACGGTGGAGGCGCGCGATCCGCGCATCGTCGTCTTCCGACTGAAAGCGCCCTCCGCGGCGATCCTCACCCATCTCAACATCCCGATCCTGCGGTCCGGCTCCGCCGCCGAGGCGGCGCGGCACCCGATCGGGACCGGACCGTTCCGGCTGGTGCGCTATCGCAAGGACGAAGACCTGACGCTCGAGCGGTTCGAGAGCTACTTCGAGGGCTGCCCCGCCGTCCACCGCCTGAATCTCCGCATCGTCCCCTCGGCGACGGCGCGGCTCCTCGAGCTTCTCCGGGGAAGCACCGATGTCGTGATCAACGACCTCGCGCCGGACGATTTCGATCGCGTCGCGCGGCGGACCGGATTCCACGTCGCCTCGCGCCCCGGGCGCAACACGGTCTACATCGGCTTCAACCTGAACGACAGGCTGGCCGGCGATCGCCGGCTGCGGCAGGCGGTGGCGTTCAGCCTCGATCGTCCCGCCATCGTGCGCCACCTCCTGCATGGCCGCGCGACCCTGGCGACCGGGCTGCTGCCCCCGGATCACTGGGCCTACAATCCCGACGTTCCGGGCTACCCCTACGACCTGTCGCGGGCCAGACAGCTCCTGGACGAGGCCGGCCTCGTCGACCCCGACGGGCCCGGCCCCGAGCCGCGCTGCCGGCTGGAGTACAAGGCCCCTTCCGGCGAGGTGCCGCAGCAGCTGGCGATCATCGTGCAGGAACAGCTGGCGCTGGCAGGCATCGCGGTCGACATCCGCACGTTCGACTGGCCGACGTTCTATGAGGACATTCGGGCGGGACGCTTTCAGGTGATGGCGTCGAACTGGACCGAGATCAACGATCCCGATGTCTATCGGCTCCGTTTTCACTCGGGCTTCCGCCCTCCCCTCGGCCTGAATCGCGGCGGTTACGCAAGCGCCGAGGTCGACCGACTCATCGAGGACGGCGCGTCGACGCTCGACAGAGCCCGCCGCCGCACCGACTACGCGCGGATCCAGTCGATCCTCGCCGAGGATCTGCCGTACATCTGCCTCTGGCACCGTGACGTGGCTGCCGCCTGGCGGACCCGCGTGCACGGATTCGTCCTCGATGGCGCCGGCGGATTTCGGGCCCTCTGGCGCGTGACGCTGGATGGCGATGGAGGCGAGGCGCCGCCCGGTCCCGCCTCAGGCAAGCCGGTAACCCAGGACCTGCTCGATCGCTCCAATGCCGACCGCTCCCGACCGGATCAGCCGCGGGGGATCGACGGTGACGTCGAGGACGGTCGAGGCGCTCCCGCCGGTGGTCGCCCCGCCATCGAGAATCATCGCCACGTGATCGCCGAGCGCGCCCTGGACCTCCGCCGCGCTGAGCGGCGCGGGCGAGCCGGAGCGGTTGGCGCTGGTCGCGACGATCGGCCCCCCCAGGAGGCGGGCCAGGGCCGCGGCCACGGGATGCGGCGACACCCGGACTCCGACCGTCGATCCGCCCCCCAGGAGCCGGGGCGGGAGGTCGGCGGCGGCCTCCAGAACGAGGGTCAGCGGCCCGGGCCAGAACGCCGCCATGAGCCGGTGCGCGGCGCCGCTGATGTGGCGAGCACAAAGCAGCACCGCATCGCGATCGCCCGCAATCAGCGGCAGGGCCATCCGATCGGGACGCCCCTTGGCGTCGAAGACGCGGTCGACCGCCGCGGCCATGCGCGCGTCGCATCCCAGGCCGTAGAATGTCTCGGTCGGATAGGCCACGAGAAGGCCGCGGCGCATCCGTTCCGCGGCGCGCGCCAGAATGGCCGCATCAGGGAGTCGAGCATCGATCCTCTGCCGCACACCCGTCATCGCCCCTCCGGGCACCGTCCCGGCCTGTCGGCCGGCACTATAGCGCAGGGCGCGCCGTGAAAAGCCGCGACCAGGGTAGGGCTCCGATCGTGGAGAGCCCTCAGAACGCGACGGTCCGACTGGCGCGCCGCCTGGAGCGCGACCGCGACGAGCGATCGCGGCGCGGGCTCTATCTCGCATGGGGTCTGCACCTGGCGCAGGAGGCCACGCGGCATCGGGCGCCGATCGAGCGCGCCCTGCTGGGCCCGGCGGCGGAAGCGAGCTCCGAGGGGATCGCCCTCACAAGGGAATTGGAACGGCAGGAAGTGCCGGTGATGCGGACCACCGCCCGCGTGCTCGACGGGATCGCCCCCGGGTCGGCCGATCAGGGGGTGCTTCTCATCGCCCGTCGCCCGGCGACCCGTCTGGACGAACTCCTCGCCGGAAGTCCCGGCGTTCTGCTGCTCGCCCACGGGGTTCAGGATCCGGGCAACGTCGGTTCGATGGTGCGCTCCGCGCTGGCGCTCGAGGCCTCCGCCTTCGTGGCGCTCGAGGGGACGGCTGATCCCTTCGGGAGCCGCGCCGTGCGCGCCGCGATGGGGGCGCTGTTCCGGCTTCCGGTGCTCGAAGGGGTCGCGCGATCGATCCTGCCGATGCTGCGCGCGTCCGGGTTGCGCCTGTTCGCCGCCGACGCCCGCGCCGGGCGGGCGCCGTCCGACGTCGACCTGGCGGGGCCGGCGGCGCTGCTCGTGGGGAGCGAGGGAGGCGGTCTCCCGGAGGAGATCCTGTCGGCCGCCGACGAGCGCGTCCGCATCCCGATGACGCAGGGTGTCGTGTCGCTCAATGTGCACGCCGCGGCGACCGTTCTTCTCTACGAGGCGATGCGCCAGCGATCGGGCCGCACGGAACGGGGCGCCCGATGAGCCGCAGAGGCCGCCCGGATCCGCGCCTACTCCCTGGCGCGGGTTCGCCCGGTTTGTGACGGGGAGTCGGCGGGCGTTCCGCGGCGCCCGATCGGCAGCGTGAAGACGAAGGTGGTCCCCTCGCCGGGAGTGCTGCGCACCGCGATCGAGCACCCGTGCAGGCGCAGGATGTCGCGGACGATCGACAGGCCGATGCCGGTCCCTTCGTAGCGGCGGCGCGGCCCGGCTTCGACCTGGTAGAACCGCTCGAAGATCTTCTCCTGCTCCTCCGGAGGGATCCCGATCCCGCTGTCCTGGACCTCGACCTCGACGAAGCCGCCGCCGGCGCGGCGCGCCGCGAGGGCGATGCGTCCTCCCTCCCGGTTGAACTTCACGGCGTTGGTGAGGAGGTTGGTGAACACCTGGCCGAGCTTCACCCGATCGCCGCGCACCAGGAGGTCGTCGCTCTCGTACTGGGTCGTCACCGAGAGTCCGCGTCGGTTGATGCGTTCCCCCACCAGCTCGACCGCTTCGTCCACGAGCTGATAGAGCGGGACGTCCTCGAGGGTCAGCTGCGTCTCGCCCGTCTCCAGGCGCGCGAACGACAGCAGGTTGTCGATCAGCTCGATCAGGCGATCGATATTCTTCAAGGCCACCGCGAGGCCGCGCTCCTGCTCCGGGGTCAGGGGGCCGAGCTTGCGCTTGAGGATCATCTCCGTGTAGCCCTTGATCGAGACCAGGGGCGTGTGCAGCTCGTGGGAGACGTTGGCGAGGAGGTTCGACTTCATCTCGTCGAGCGTGCGCAGCTCGTTGTTGAAGCGTTCGAGCTGCGCGTTGCGCTCCGTGAGGGTCTCGCGCACCTCGGCGAGCTCGCGGAGCGATTTCTCGAGATCGCGCCGGGCGCTGGTCGCGTCGGTCAGGCCCTGCGCCAGGCCGCGCTCCTGATCGACCCGCGCCGTGACGTCGCGGGCGCTGACGATCACCCCGACCAAGCCGTGGCCCGCCGCGGCGATCGGCGCGGCATGCAGGTCGAGCACGGTCCGGCGCGGGGTCTGGATTTCGAGGGCGTCGCGCCGCGCGCCGGCCCCCGTCCGCGCCGCTTCGATGAGGGTGTCGAACTCCTCCGTGCGCAGGCCCCGGTCGGCCAGCAGCCGGCGGGTCTCCTGAAGCGGTGCGCCCAGGAGCGCCTCCGGGGCCAGGCCGAACAGGGCGGCGAAGGCCGGATTCAGCAGCGTGACCACGAGGCCCTGGCCCGATTCGCCGCAGATCAGCATGCCATCCCCCGCGGCGGACAGCGCGGCGCGCAGCCGCGCCTCGCTCTCGATCACGCTGCGCTCCGAGCGCGCCCGTTCCGTCAGATCGGACACGGTACAGAAGACCGCCGGCGCGCCCTGGTATTCCGTCGGGGCCCAGGAGAGGCGCACCTCCAACGTTCCCCGGCCGCGCGCTGTCAGTCTGCAGACCATCTCTCCCGGACCCTCACCCTCA